>JALVEX010000315.1 GCA_027030435.1 Paracoccaceae bacterium | reverse complement strand
GTCAATGGCGATCTCGCCTCGCTCGTCCTGTTTGGCGGGCTCGGCCTCTGGGCGCTGGTGGAAATGGCGGTCATCAACATCGCCGAGGGCCCATGGCGGCGCCCCGCGCCGGGGCCGTGGAAGAACGATCTGAAGGCCGTTTTCGTGGCGCTGATCCTCTACGCAATCATCGCCGCCATCCACATCTGGCTTGGCCACAACCCATTCCTCGGGAGTTATCCATGAAGCTTTATCGCCTCCTTACCGGAGATGACACCGCCGATTTCTGCCACAAGGTCACCGAAGCGCTTTCGAAGGATTGGGAGCTCTACGGCGATCCCGCCTATGCCTATGACGAAAAACGCGGCGCCATGCGCTGTGCGCAGGCCGTGGTGAAGGTGGTGCCAGGCGAATACAGCAAGAAGATGAAACTCGGGGAGATGTAGGATGGGCAAGGCCAATCCGGGGCGCTTCTTCGAGGATTACCGGCTGGGCGAGGTGATCCGCCATGCCACGCCGCGCACTGTGGGCAGCGGCGAGCGCGCGCTCTATCACGCGCTTTATCCGGCCCGCCATGCGCTGCATTCATCGGATGAATTCGCCCGCACCTGCGGCCTGCCCGCCGCACCGCTTGACGATCTCATCACCTTTCACACGGTTTTCGGCAAGACGGTGCCGGATATATCGCTCAATGCGGTGGCAAATCTCGGCTATGGCGAGGGGCGTTGGCTGCGGCCGGTTTTCCCCGGCGATACGCTGAAGGCCGAATCGGAGGTGATCGGCCTGAAGCAGAATTCGAGCGGCAGGAGCGGCATCGTCTGGGTGCGCACGCGCGGGATCAACCAGCACGGGCAGGAGGTGCTTTCCTATGTGCGCTGGGTGATGGTGAAGAAGCGCGATCCCGATGCGCCTGCGCCGGAGGCCACGATCCCCGATCTTGCGGGCGTTGTGGATCCCGAAAGCCTCGTTGCCCCCGAGGGGCTTGATTTCACCGCTTACGATTTCACCCTCGCGGGCGAGCCGCACCGCTGGGGCGATTATGCGCCGGGCGAGAAGATAGATCACATGGACGGCGTGACGATCGAGGAAGCCGAGCACATGATGGCCACCCGCCTGTGGCAGAACACCGCCCGGGTGCATTTCGACACCCGCGCGCGCCCCGATGGCAGGCGTCTCATCTACGGCGGCCATGTGATTTCGCTCGCCCGCGCGCTCTCCTTCAACGGCCTTGCCAATGCGCAAATGATCCTCGGGCTGAACGCGGGTGCCCATGCCAATCCCTGCTTTGCGGGGGATCGCGTTTCGGCCTGGTCGGAAGTGCTTGAGAAGGCGCCTTCTTCCGTGCCTGGGGCCGGGCTGTTGCGGCTCCGGCTGGTGGCCACGAGGGGTGAAACGGGGTTCGATCTGCGGGATGGTGACGGGAAATACCTGCCCGACATCCTGCTTGATCTTGACTATTGGGCGTTGGTGGCTCTGTAATCGCGCGAAATTTTCTTCGGAAGTGGTGTCAACATGCGGGCCACGCGGCTGTTTGCATTTCTGGTTCTCTGTGGCGCCGTTCTCCCGGGGGTGGTGCCTGCGAAGGCCGGCCAGGTCAATCAGGACGGCGGGCAGAATGCGGCACAGGCAATCGAAAAGGATCTGCGCAAGCGGGAGAAGCATGCCCGTCCCGCGCCTGTGGCGATTGCCGACAGGCAATTCGCCTATATCCGCGCCAATCTCATTTCCACCCTTTATCACGAATTCGCACATGCGCTGATCGATCAGCTGGATCTTCCCGTTTACGGCCAGGAGGAGGACGCGGCCGATGTGCTGGCCGCTCTCATGCTCGACTACCAGTTCGGCAATGCAGACGTGGAGGCGATCGCCAGACTGACGGCGCAGGGCTTCAGGGATGAGGCACGCGAACGGGAAGAAAGCGATGGCGACTGGATCTGGGCGGATGTGCACGGGCCGGAATGGCAGCGATACTACAATTTCGTCTGCCTTCATTTCGGAAGATATCCCGAGAGGCGCCACCAGTTCGCCGAGGATATGAAATTGCCGCAGGAGCGGGCGAAAAGCTGCGTGGATGAAAACGCCCTGGCGCGGCGCAGCTGGGGCAAGGTGCTCGATCGTGTCAAGGCGGGGGAGGGCGCGCACGGCACGATCGTTTTCGAAAGCCGGGCGCGCAGGCTTCTGCAAAAGCGCAGCGCAGAGGTGATCCGCAAGGAAGTCGAGCGGCTCAACCGGCTTTACAGGTTGCCCCATCGCCTGAGGGTCACGGTTCGCCGCTGCGGCGAAGACAGCCCGCTTTCCGCCTATTACACCGAGGGGCGCGCCCGGATCACCATCTGCACGGAATACATCAGTGAGCTCAATGGACGGGCGCAATCACTCCCGGATTTGTGATCACGATTTTCGAAAATGTTATAACAAATTTCACGCCAAGGTGGCATTGCACCGGGTTTTATGCAGTTTTTCCCGATGCCCGCGTGACTTGGGGCGAATAATCTGTATTCATCCCGCCGATCAGAAGACTCGAACCCCAACAGGTGGAATGATGTCAGACCAGAAGCTGCCGCAAAGGCCCCTTTCCCCGCATCTAAGCATATACAAGCCGCAGATCACCTCGGCTTTGTCGATCTTCCACCGCATCACCGGCGTGGCGATGGCGTTTGGCGCGCTGTTGGTCACATGGTGGTTCGTGGCGGGGGCCGTGAGCCCCGGCTATTTCGATTTCGTCGATGGGCTGATGACATCGCTCATCGGGGATCTGGTGATGTTCGGGCTTCTCTGGGCCCTGATGTATCATGCGCTTAACGGCATCCGGCACCTGATCTGGGATGCGGGCCGGGGCATGGATATCGAAACCGTCAACAAGAGCGGTATCTTCGTGATCGGGGCCTCACTGGTGCTGACGCTGATCATCGCCTTGATCGTTTGAGGGGGGAGTCATGCAGCAGAAACATTTCATCACCGAATACAAGAAGGTGCAGGGCCTCGGCACGGCGCATGACGGGGTTGGCCACTGGTGGCAGCAGCGCGTGAGCGCGGTTGCGCTCGTCGTTCTCACGCCGTTCTTCCTCTTCCCTTTCGCCCATGCGCTGGGCGCGGGCCACGCAGCCATGCAGGCCACATATGCAAGCTGGTGGAATGCAACGATCGCCGCGTTGTTTGTGATCACAGCGCTCTGGCACCTGCGCCTCGGGCTGCAGGTGGTGATCGAGGATTACGTGCATTCAAAGCCCATGCGCACGGGGCTTCTGCTGGCAAACACGCTGATCACCACGGCCATGACCTTTGCCGCGGTTTTCTCCATCGCCAAAATCTACTTCAGCGCCTGAGGAGCCAAAAATGGCAGCCTATGATATCATCGAGCACAATTATGATGTCGTCGTGGTCGGAGCGGGAGGCGCCGGCCTCCGCGCCACCCTCGGCATGGCGCAGCAGGGCCTGCGCACGGCCTGCGTGACGAAAGTCTTTCCCACCCGCTCCCACACCGTCGCCGCCCAGGGCGGGATCGCGGCCAGCCTCGGCAACATGGGCCCAGACCACTGGCAGTGGCACATGTATGACACCGTCAAGGGCTCCGACTGGCTGGGCGACAACGACACCATCGAATACGTGACCCGCCATGCGCCGGAAGCGGTGATCGAGCTCGAGCATTACGGCGTGCCCTTTTCGCGCACCGAAGAGGGCAAGATCTATCAGCGCCCCTTCGGCGGCATGACGTCCGAATTCGGCGAGGGGCCGCCGGTGGCGCGCACCTGCGCCGCGGCCGACCGCACCGGCCATGCCATGCTGCACACGCTCTATGGCCGTTCGCTGAAGGAGAAGGCCGAATTCTACATCGAGTATTTCGCGCTCGATCTGATCATGTCGGAAGATGGCGCCTGCACCGGCCTCATGGCCTGGAAGCTCGATGACGGCACCATTCACCGCTTCAATGCCAAGATGGTGGTGCTCGCCACCGGCGGTTATGGGCGCATCTATTTCAGCGCCACTTCCGCCCATACCTGCACCGGCGACGGCGGCGGTATGGTCACTCGCGCCGGGCTGCCCATGCAGGATCAGGAATTCGTGCAGTTCCACCCCACCGGCGTTTACGGCGCCGGGGTGCTGATCACCGAGGGCGTGCGCGGTGAAGGCGGCTATCTCACCAACAGCGAAGGCGAGCGTTTCATGGAGCGCTACGCCCCCACCTACAAGGATCTGGCGAGCCGAGATGTCGTCAGCCGCTGCATGACGCTCGAGATCCGCGAGGGCCGCGGCGTCGGGCCGCGCAAGGATCACATCCATCTGAACCTCAGCCACCTGCCGCCCGAGGTCATTCACGAGCGCCTGCCCGGCATCGCCGAGAGCGCGCGCATCTTTGCCGGGGTGGACGTGACGAAGGAGCCGATTCCGGTGATCCCCACGGCGCATTACAACATGGGCGGCATCCCCACCAATTACTGGGGCGAGGTGCTCAACCCGACGAAGGACGACCCGGATGCCGTCGTGCCCGGGCTTATGGCAGTGGGCGAGGCGGCGAGCGCTTCGCTCCATGGCGCCAACAGGCTCGGCTCCAACTCGCTGATTGATCTCGTCGTGCTCGGGCGCGCGGCCTCGCTGCGCGCGGGCAAGGTTGTGGACCCGGAAAGCGAAGTGCCGAAGGGCCCGGATGCGGAAGTGGAGCGGATCATGGAGCGTTTCGACGGCGTCCGCCACATGGACGGCGATCTGCCCACGGCCGAAGCGCGCCTGCGCATGCAGCATGCCATGCAGGATCATGCCGCCGTGTTCCGCACCGAGGAAACGCTGAAAGAGGGCTGCGAGATGATCTCCGCGCTCTGGAAGGACATGGAAAATCTCAAGGTTTCCGATCGCTCGCTCGTGTGGAACACCGATCTGATGGAGACGTTCGAACTGCAGAATCTGATGGCCAACGCGATCACCACCGTTTACGGCGCCGAGGCGCGCAAGGAGAGCCGCGGGGCGCATGCACGCGAGGATTATCCCGAGCGGGACGACAAGAAATGGCGCAAGCACACGATCGCGCGGCTGGATGCGGCTGGCAATGTCAGCCTTTCCTACCGCCATGTGCACACCGATCCGCTGACGCCGCCCGAGAAGGGCGGGATCGATCCGGCGAAGATCGCGCCCAAGAAGCGCGTATATTGAGGGAGATAGAGAGATGGCAGAATTCAGGCTCCCGAAAAACAGCCGCATCCGCACCGGCAAGACATGGCCGAAGCCCGAAGGCGCGAAGAATACCCGCACCTTCCGCATATATCGCTGGAGCCCCGAGGATGGCGAAAATCCCCGTGTCGATACATATTTCGTGGATACGGATGATTGCGGGCCGATGATCCTGGATGCGCTCATCTGGATCAAGAACAAGGTGGATCCCACGCTTTCCTTCCGCCGTTCCTGCCGCGAGGGGATCTGCGGCTCCTGCGCGATGAACATCGGCGGCACCAACACGCTGGCCTGCATCCGCGGCATGGACGAATACGAGGGCGATATCGCCATCTATCCGCTGCCGCATATGGAGGTGGTGCGCGATCTCATCCCGGATCTCACGCATTTCTACGCCCAGCACGCCTCGATCATGCCCTGGCTCGAAACGAAGACGCCCGAGCCCGAGCGCGAGTGGCGCCAGTCGATCGAGGATCGCAAGAAGCTCGATGGCCTTTATGAATGCGTGATGTGCGCCAGCTGCTCCACCTCCTGCCCGAGCTACTGGTGGAACGGCGATCGCTACCTCGGCCCGGCGACGCTCCTGCATGCCTACCGCTGGATGATCGATTCGCGCGACGAGGCCACCGGCGAGCGGCTCGATCAGCTCGAGGATCCCTTCAAGCTCTACCGCTGCCATACCATCATGAACTGCACCAATACCTGCCCCAAGGGGCTCAACCCGGCGAAGGCGATCGCCGAGATCAAGAAGATGATGGTGGAGCGCAAGCTCTGAGGTGAAGGCAGGCCGGGGCGCTCGCGGCGATGCGGTGCCCGATGCCCGCGGCTCCGGCCGGGCGCGGGGAAAGAAGCGCGCGGGGGAGAAGAGGAAGAAAAGGAGGCGGTTCCATGCCCTTTCTGCCGAGCCTTCCACCGGAGGCTCATCTTTCGGACCTGTTCCGCCTGTTTCCCGAAAACGTGCGACCGCTCATGGAATATACCGATGGCCTCCTGCGTGGCCCGGGCGAGCTTTCCATCGGCGAACGCGAGCTGATCGCCACCTATGTCTCCGGGCTTAACGCCTGCGCCTTCTGCCACGAATCCCACAAGGTCTATGCCGAAACCTTCGGCATCGATGGCGATCTGATCGATGCCCTTCTGGACGATCTCGACAGCGCCGAGATCAGCGAGAAGCTGCGTGTTCTCCTGCGCTATGTCAGGAAGCTGAATACCCTGCCAAGCCGGATGGTCGAGGCGGACGCGCAGGCGGTTTTCGATGCCGGCTGGGGGGAGCGCGCGCTTTACGAGGCTGTCAGCATCACGGGGCTTTTCAACATGATGAACAGGCTGATCGAGGGCTGCGGCATCAATTTCGATTACAAGGCGCATCCCGAGGCCCATCCGGCGCAGGATCGCAATCCGGCAAAGCAGGCCAGATCCTACGGCCGTTTCGGGGAGCGTGTGCTCCCGGAGCAGGAGCCCGGAGCGGGCAAGGGATGAGCAAGGCGCCGCCGGATGCGGCCGCGCGCCGGGCGGTCAGGCCGGTGATCTGCTATCCGCCGGAAAACCTGCCCTTGCCGGATATGCATCTCTACACCGCCGCACGCAGGGATGCGGAAGTGATCTCCCGGATCATCGTGCCGCCGCGCGGGGCCCGGTGCTTCCGGGTGCCGGCGGGATGTTTCTTCCGCATCTCCTGTGTCGATGGGCCTCAGGTAGGCGATCTTGATCTGTGGAACGCTGCGGATATGCGTGAACGCTTCTACAGCGGCAAGACCCGTGCCCTGCACGGCACGCATGTATCGCAGGGAGATCGCCTGTGGAGCAGTTTTCCCTTCCTGCGCCCGATGGCCACTGTGGTTGCCGATACGCTCGCCTGGTATGGGACGGATGAGCATGGCGCGCGCGTGCATGACGTGATCGGCACGCGCTGTGATCCCTATACGCAGCGCTTGCTCGGTGGCGACGATTATCACCACTGCTGCCATTCCAACCTGACCCGCGCGCTTGCAGCGGAAACGGGCATGACGATCCGGGAAGCCGAGGCGCATGTGCATGATGTGTTGAATGTCTTCATGTGCACGGGATTTACCCCTGATTCGGGCCGATATTTCATGAAGGCGAGCCCCGCGCGGGCCGGGGATTATCTGGAATTTCTGGCCGAGATCGATCTCTTGGGCGCGCTTTCTGCCTGTCCCGGCGGAGATTGCGGGGCGGAGCATTCTTCCGACAAGGCCCGCTGCCATCCCCTCATGGTGGAAATACGCCGCCCCCGGGAGGGTGCGATGAAAGGCTGGGCGCCGCCCCCGCCCAATCCTTATGCGGGCGGGCATGGAACATGAGATTTCATGCCCCCGGCGGGGATATTTTCTGACCAGTGATGGGGGCGCTTCAATTGCGTATGTTCAGCCGCGTATGTAATGGATCCGGCTGAAGCTCCGGCGCCATTCGGCCACCTCGGGGGCAAGGGCTTCGGGATTGTCGTGGTTGAGGGCCTCGGCGATGAGGCGGGCCATGCGCGGAGCATCTTCTTCCGTGAAACCCCAGCGCACAAGCTCGGGCGTGCCGAGGCGCAGGCCATTGAGATCGCCTTCCACGGGATCGAGAGGCAGGCCGATGCCGCTGGCGAGAAAGCCGGCGCGGCGCAGCTTGGCCGAGGCCCTCTGCCCGCCGCCAAAGGGGGCGGCTTCAACGGCGAACTGGTGCGAAGCCGTGTGGCCGCGCGGGGTGGTGAAAACGGGCAGGCCCTTGCGGGCCAGGGATTCGGCCAGGGCGCGGGCGGTGGCGATCATCTGCCTGGCGTATGCCTGGCCGTGCTCGCGCCAATCGAGCAGGGTGAGGGCCAAGGCCGCGGATTTGCCTGCATCGAAATTGGCGGTAAGGCCGGGGAACGCGATGTGATCGAGACGTTCGGCGATCTCGGCGCAGTTGGTGACGATCAGGCCTGAAGGCGGCCCGGCGAGGCTCTTGTAGGTGCTCATGGTCATCACATGGGCGCCCTGATCGAGGGGATTTTCCCAGGCCTTGCCGGCGATGATGCCGCATTGGTGGGCGGCATCGAACAGCACATGGGCGCCCACCTCATCGGCGATTTCCCGGATATCGGCCACCGGATGGGGGAAAAGATTGAGTGAGCCGCCGATGGTGATGAGGCGGGGTTTCACCTCATGCGCAAGAGCGCGCAACGCGGCGAGATCGACGCTGAAGCCATCCGCATCGACAGGAGCCATGTGGCTGGTGAGGCCATAGAGCCCGGCCGCGCCCTCCCTATGGTGGGTAACATGGCCGCCGATCCCGGCGGGGGGCGTGATGATGTGATCGCCGGGGCGGGTGAGGGCCATGAAGCCGTAGAGATTGGCAATGGCGCCTGAAGGCACGCGGATTTCGGCATAGTCCGCCCTGAAGATCTCGGCGGCCAGTTCGGCGGCGATCACCTCGATCTGTTCGATTGCCTCGAGGCCGGTTTCGTATTTTTCGCCGGGATAGCCGAGCGAGGGCCTTGTGCCGAGGCCCGAGGCGAGCGCGGCTTCGGCGGCAGGGTTCATCACATTGGTGGCCGGGTTCAGATTGAAGCAGTCGCGCTCGTGGATCCGGCGATTGAGGGCGATGAGATCGCTGATCCGCCCGGCAAGGGAGGTGCTTTCGGCCTCCGCGGTTTCGGCGGCGA
>JALVEX010000314.1 GCA_027030435.1 Paracoccaceae bacterium | reverse complement strand
TTGCCAGCAGCGCCAGGAAATCCTCCGCCCCGATGCCGGGCACGTGCTGGGCGAGCGCCACCGGGGCGGTGGCGCCGGGTTCGAGCCGCTCGGGCGCGGGAGCGGTGGCGAGATTGACGCCGATGCCGATGGCCAGCGCCCCTCCCGGCAGGCCTTCGAGAAGGATCCCGGCCAGTTTGCCGCCCTCCACCAGCACATCGTTCGGCCATTTGAGCGCGCTCGCGACGCCCAGCATTTCCAGCGCGTCAGCCAGCGCCAGGGCGGCAACGAATGAGCGCAGGGCGGCCTGATCCGGCGCTCCGGGATCCGGCAGCAGCAGACTGGCGGAGAAATTGCCCCGGGGCTGCAGCCAGGCGCGCCCGCGCCGCCCCCGCCCCGCCGTCTGATGCCGGGCGAATATCCATGTCGGCGCTGCGAGATCGCCGGCCATGCGGCGCGCCTCATCCTGGGTGGAATCGACCTCATCGAGCCGGATCAGCCCGTAGCCCACAGGCCATCGGGCCGATTGGTCAGCGCACAAGAGCCGCCGCGGCCGCCTGCGCAAGCCCCTCGATGCCGAAGAGGTTGACGACCCCGAAGAGCATCGCCGCGGCCGCCGCCATCAGGAACAGCCACTGCACGAAGGGCATGGAGGTATCGAGCGCCTCGGCGTCCTCGCCGAAATACATGTAATAGACGATGCGCAGGTAGTAGAAGGCGCCGATCACCGAGGCGATCACCCCGATCACCGCCACCCAGACGAGCCCGGCATCGACCGCCGCCTTCAGCACGTAGAACTTGCCGAAGAAGCCCAGCATCGGCGGCACCCCGGCGAGGCTGAACATCAGGATCAGCACGGCGAGCGCCTTCAGCGGCGCGTGGCGCGAATACTGGTTGAGCGCGGCGATCTCGGTAACGGGCCGCCCATCGCGCTTCATCGAGAGGATGAAGGCGAAGGTGCCGATGTTCATCGTCACGTAGATCACCATGTAGATCAGCATCGCCTGCACGCCTTCCGCCCCGCCGGCGGCGAGCCCCATCAGCGCAAAGCCCATATGGGCGATGGAACTGTAGGCCATCAGGCGCTTGATGTTCTTCTGCGCGATCGCGGCGATGGCGCCAAGCAGCATGGAGAGCACCGCGAGAAGCGCGAGGATCTGGCTCCAGTCGCCCACGGCATTGCCGAAGGCATCGAAGAGGACGCGGGCGATGAGCCCCATCGCCGCCATCTTGGGGGCGCTGGCGAAGAAGGCCGTTACCGGCGTCGGCGCGCCTTCATAGACATCGGGCGTCCACATGTGGAAGGGCACGGCGGAGATCTTGAAGGCCAGCCCGGTGAGGATGAAGACGAGGCCGAACAGGAGGCCGAGCGGCACATGGCCATCCTCAACCGTGGCGATCAGCACGTCAAAGCGGGTGGAGCCGGCAAAGCCGTAGGCCAGCGAGGCTCCGTAGAGGAGAAGCCCCGAGCTCAGCGCGCCCAGCACGAAATACTTGAGGCCGGCCTCGTTGGATTTCACGCTGTCGCGGTTCATGGCGGCGAGCACGTAGAGCGCCAGCGATTGCAGCTCGAGCCCCATGTAGAGCGCGATCAGATCGCCCGCCGAAACCATCATCATCATGCCGACAACCGAAAGCGCCATGAGTATGGGATATTCGAAGCGCATCATGCGGCAGCGGGCGAGGTAATCCTGGCCGATCAGCAGCACCGAGGCGGCCGCGAGCAGGATGGTGATGCGGGCGAAGCGCGAAAAGCCGTCATCGATGAAGGCGCCGTTGAAGGCCTCGCGCGCCGCCGGGGCGCGCATCCCGATCCAGAGCGCCAGCCCCGCGAGCACACCCGCCGTGAGCCAGGTGAGCATGGGCGTGAGCCTGTCCTTGCCGCTGTAGACCGCGAAGATCAGCGCCGCCATCGCATAGACGGCCAGGGTGATTTCCGGGGCGAGAATTGCCATTCCGGTGGTGATGTCGCTCGTCATGGTCTGTTCCACCCTCAATGCTCTGCCGCCGCGCCGGCCTGCGCGCCGGGCTCAGCCCCGCCATCCGTGCCGACGGCCTCGTGATAGTTTGCCACCAGTTTCTCGACCGAAGGCCCGGTGATGTCCGTCACCAGCCCCGGATAGACGCCGATAAGCAGCACCATCGCCACCAGCGGCGCGAAGATCAGCTTCTCGCGGGGCGTGAGATCGGTGATGGTGCGCAGCGCCTCGCGGATCAGTTCGCCGAACACCACCCGCCGGTAGAGCCAGAGCGCATAGGCGGCGGAGAGGATCACCCCGGTTGCGGCGAAGGCCGCGGCCCATGTGTTGGCGTGGAAGGTGCCCAGAAGCGTCAGGAATTCGCCGATGAAGCCCGAGGTGCCCGGCAGGCCCACATTGGCCATGGTGAAGAACATGAAGATCAGCGCATAGGCCGGCATCCGGTTGACGAGCCCGCCATAGGCCGCGATCTCGCGGGTGTGCATCCGATCGTAGATCACGCCGACGCAGAGAAACAGCGCGCCGGAGATGAAGCCGTGGCTCAGCATCTGGAAGATGGCGCCGTCCACCCCCTGCTGGTTGGCGGCGAAGGTGCCCATGGTCACATAGCCCATATGGGCCACCGAGCTGTAGGCGATGAGCTTCTTCATGTCTTCCTGCACCAGCGCCACCAGCGAGGTATAGACGATGGCGATCACCGAAAGCCACATGATGAGCGGCGTGAACAGATCGCTCGCCACCGGGAACATGGGCAGGGAGAAGCGCAGGAAGCCGTAGCCCCCCATCTTCAGCAGGATCGCCGCCAGCACCACCGAGCCGCCGGTGGGCGCCTGCACGTGGGCGTCGGGCAGCCAGGTATGCACCGGCCACATGGGCATCTTGACCGCGAAGGAGGCGAAGAAGGCGAGCCACAGGAGCGCCTGCATCCCCCCCATCACCGTGAAGCCCAGCACATCGAGCGGCGTGCTCGAGAACTGGTGATTGAGCAGCGTCGGGATGTCGGTGGTGCCGGCGTCCATGTACATGGCAACGATCGCCACCAGCATCAGCACCGAGCCGAGGAAGGTATAGAGGAAGAACTTGAACGCCGCATAGATGCGGTTCTGCCCGCCCCATATGCCGATGATGAGGAACATCGGAATGAGCCCGGCCTCGAAGAAGAGATAGAAGAGCACCAGATCGAGCGCGGTGAACACCCCGATCATCAGGGTTTCGAGCACCAGGAAGGCGATCATGTATTCCTTCACGCGGTCGCTCACGTTCCAGCACGAAAGGATCACCAGCGGCATCAGGAAGGTGGTGAGCATCACGAACAGCACCGAGATGCCGTCCACCCCCATCTTGTAATTGAGGCCGAGGATCCATGCCTTCTCCTCGACGAACTGGAAGCCCGTATCGGCGGGATCGAAGCCCGTCAGGATGAAGAGCGAGAAGATGAAGGTGGTGAGGGTGGTGATGAGGGCCACCCATTTCGCATTGCCGCGCGCGGCTTCGTCGTCACCGCGCAGGAACAGCGCGAGGATCACCGCCCCGAGAAGGGGAATGAAGGTGACGATGGAGAGAAGGTTTTCCATTACTCAGCCCCTCCGCTGATCGCCATCCAGGTGAGGAGGAAAACGATCCCCACGACCATGGCAAAGGCATAGGTGAATATGTATCCGGTCTGCATCCGGCTCGCGAAGCGGGTCATCCGGGGCACGAGGCCCATGGCGATGCCGTTGATCGTGCCGTCGATGATCTTCTCGTCGCCCACCTTCCAGAACAGCCGGCCGAGGCGGAAGGCGTTCTTCACGAAGAGGGCATCGTAGATCTCGTCGAAATACCACTTGTTGAGCAGGAAGAGGTAGAGCGGGCGGAAGGTCTCGGCGAGGCGGCGCGGCAGGGATGTGTCGCGGATGTAGAACAGCCACGCGAGGAAGAGCCCGCCGAGCATGGCGAGGAAGGGCGAGAGCTTCACCCATTTCGGCGCCTCATGCGCGCGCTCGAGAACGTGATTGCCGGGCGCCATGAAGATCGCGCCCTCGGGCGCCACGCCGGCGGCAAGGGCATGTCCGCCCTCGCTTTCGGATGCGGCGGCCTCGCCGGCCCCGGCTTCGCCCCCCTCCCCGGCTGCCATGACCTCCTCATGGGCCGGAATGCCGAAGAAGGAGAGCACCTTGCCGTGATCGCCGAAGAAGCTGCCATACCAGATCATGCCCGAAAGCACCGCGCCCACGGCCAGCGCGTAGAGCGGAATGCGCATCACCAGCGGCGCCTCATGGGCATGGGCGTATTTCTCCGGGTCGCGCGGCTCGCCGAAGAAGGTCATGAAGATGAGCCGCCAGCTGTAGAAGCTGGTGAAGGCGGCGGCGATCACCAGCAGCCAGAAGGCGAAGGTGCCGACAGGCGTCTGCGCGCCCCAGGTGGATTCGATGATCGCGTCCTTGGAGAGGAAGCCCGCGAAGCCGATATTGGTGCCGGGAATGCCGACGCCGGTGATCGCCAGCGTGCCGATCACCATCATCCAGAAGGTATGCGGGATCTTGTGGCGCAGGCCGCCGTATTTGCGCATGTCCTGCTCGTGGTGCATGGCGTGGATCACCGCGCCGGCGCAGAGGAAGAGAAGCGCCTTGAAGAAGGCGTGAGTCAAGAGGTGGAACATGGCGGCCGAATAAACGCCCACCCCCGCGGCGGTGAACATGTAGCCAAGCTGCGAGCAGGTGGAATAGGCGATCACCCGCTTGATATCGTTCTGCACGAGGCCCACGGTGGCGGCGAAGAAGGCGGTGATGGCGCCGATCGCCACGATAAAGGCCCCCGCCTCTGGCGCGTATTCGTAAAGCGGCGACATGCGCACCACGAGGAACACGCCCGCCGTCACCATCGTTGCGGCGTGGATCAGGGCGGAGACGGGCGTCGGGCCTTCCATGGCGTCGGGCAGCCAGGTGTGGAGGAAGAACTGCGCCGATTTCCCCATCGCGCCGATGAACAAGAGCACGCCCACGAGATTGGCGGCGTTCCACTCGCGCCACAGGAAATGCAGGCTCCCTTCGGCGAGCGCCGGCGCGGCGGCGAAAACGTCATCGAGGCGGATGCTGTCGGTCAGCCAGTAAAGCGCGAAGATGCCGAGCGCGAAGCCGAAATCGCCGACCCGGTTCACCACGAAGGCCTTGATCGCGGCGGCATTGGCGCTCGGTTTGCGGTAATAGAAGCCGATCAGCAGATAGGAGGCCACGCCCACGCCCTCCCAGCCGAAGAACAGCTGCAGGAGGTTGTCGGATGTCACCAGCATCAGCATGGCGAAGGTGAAGAAGGAGAGATAGGCGAAGAAGCGCGGCTTGTAGACCTCACCGGGCTTCCACTCGGGATCGTCGGCCATGTAGCCGATCGAATAGAGGTGCACCAGCGCCGAAACCGTGGTGACGACGATCAGCATGATCGCGGTGAGGCGATCCATGCGGATGCCCCAATCGACCGAAAGCGTGCCGCTCTCGACCCAGCGCATGAGCGGGATATGCGCCGTGCCGGGCTCGAGCCCGAGGAAGATGATCCAGGCCAGGAGCGCGGAGAGGAAGAGGAGGCCGGTCGTCAGATATTGCGCCGCCGCCTCGCCGATGATGCGCCAGCCGAAGCCCGCGAGGAGCGCGCCGACGAGCGGCGCGAAGAGAAGGATCGTAGCCATGCGCCTAGCCTTTCATCACGTTGACGTCTTCAACCTCGATCGAGCCGCGGTTGCGGTAGAACACCACGAGGATCGCCAGCCCGATGGAGGCCTCGGCCGCCGCCACGGTGAGCACGAAGAGGGTGAAGATCTGGCCGACGAGATCGCCCAGGAAATACGAGAACGCCACCAGGTTGATGTTGACGGCGAGCAGCATCAGCTCGATCGACATCAGGATGATGATCACGTTCTTGCGGTTGAGGAAGATCCCGAAGATCCCGATCACGAAGAGGCCTGCCGCCAGGCTCAGATAATGCTCCAGTCCGATCATGTTACAGCCCCTGCCCCGGTTTCACGTCCTTGAGTTCCATGGATTTCGCCGGATCGCGGTGCATCTGCTCCACCACGTTCTGGCGCTTTACATCCTTCCTGTGGCGCAGCGAGAGCACGATCGCCCCCACCATGGCCACCAGCAGGATCAGCCCCGCCGCCTGGAAGAGATAGAGATAATCATCGTAGATGAGCCGGCCGAGGGCGGCGGTATTGTGCAGCTCGCCCAGGTCGGGCGCGGGCGCGGCGCGCGCGGCCTTCGCCGTCTCGGCGAATTCCCAGTTGCCGAAGGCCAGCCCCAGATCCATCAGGAAGATGGTGCCGATCAGCAGCGCGAGCGGCACGTATTTCGCCATCTGTCCGCGCAGCTCCTCGTAATCCACATCGAGCATCATCACCACGAAGAGGAACAGCACCATCACCGCCCCCACATAGACGATCACCAGCAGCATGGCGACGAATTCCGCCCCGAGCAGGATGAAAAGCCCCGCCGCGCTCAGGAAGGCCGACACCAGCCACAGCACCGAATGAACGGGGTTCTTCGAAACCACCGTCATCAGCCCGCCCGCCAGCGTCGTGATGGCAAACAGGTAGAACACCAGATCCGCGACACCCATTTTCTGTCCCTCTCGTTTCGGGCCCCCGGCCCGTTTGCGCCCTAGCGGTAGGGTGCGTCCAGTTCAATGTTGCGGGCGATTTCCGCCTCCCACCGCGCGCCGTTGTCGAGAAGCTTCTGCTTGTCGTAGAAAAGCTCCTCGCGGGTCTCGGTGGAAAATTCGAAATTCGGCCCCTCGACGATCGCATCCACCGGGCAGGCCTCCTGGCAGAAGCCGCAGTAGATGCATTTCGTCATGTCGATATCGTAGCGCGTGGTGCGGCGCGAGCCGTCTGCGCGCGGCCTGGCCTCGATGGTGATGGCCTGGGCCGGGCAGATCGCCTCGCAGAGCTTGCAGGCGATGCAGCGCTCCTCGCCGTTCGGGTAGCGCCTGAGTGCGTGTTCGCCGCGAAAGCGCGGGCTGAGCGGCCCCTTCTCCTGCGGATAGTTCAGCGTGGCCTTGGGGGCGAAGAAATACTTCAGCCCGAGCCCGAAGCCCTTGATGAAATCCACCAGGAGGAAATATTTCGTCGCGCGGACGTAATCGAATGCCATTCCCTTATCCTCCAGTCGCCCAGCGGGCCCAGGCGCCGCCGAAGGCCTCGTATTTCGCCAGAAACGCCACGATCACCACCCAGGCGAGCGAAAGCGGCAGGAACACCTTCCAGCCGATCCGCATCAGCTGATCGTAGCGGTAGCGCGGGGTGATCGCCTTGACCATTGCAAAGATGAAGAAGAAGAACACCATCTTCGCCACCATCCACAGCACCCCGTCGGGCAGGCCGGGGATGGGCGAAAGCCAGCCGCCGAAGAACAGCAGCGTGATCAGCGCGCACATCAGGAAGATGGCGATATATTCGCCGGCCATGAACAGCAGGAACATGGTCGAGGAATATTCCACCTGATAGCCCGCCACCAGCTCGCTTTCCGCTTCCGGCAGATCGAAGGGGGGGCGGTTCGTCTCGGCCAGCGCCGAGATGAAGAACAGCACCACCATCGGCAGATGCGGCAGCCAGTACCATGAGAAGAAGCCGTAGGGGCCGGCCTGTGCGTGCACGATATCGGTGAAGTTGAGCGATCCGGTGGAGAGCACCACGCCGATGATGATGAGCCCGATCGAGACCTCATAGGAAATCATCTGCGCCGCCGAGCGCAAGGAGCCGAGGAAGGGATATTTGGAGTTCGAGGCCCAGCCGCCCATGATGATGCCGTAAACCTCGAGCGAGGAGACGGCAAAGACATAGAGGATCGCCACGTTGAGATCGGCGAGCACCCAGCCATCGTTGAACGGGATCACCGCCCAGGCGATCATCGACATCACGAAGGCCACCAGCGGCGCCAGCACGAAGACGGCCTTGTCGGCGCCGGCGGGGATCACCACCTCCTTCACCACGTATTTCAGCGCATCCGCCACCGATTGCAGCAGCCCGAAGGCGCCGACGATATTGGGCCCGCGGCGCATCTGCACCGCAGCCCAGATCTTGCGATCGCCGTAAACCAGGAACAGGAGCGAGATCATCACGAAGGCGATGATCGCCAGCCCCTGCGCGAGGATCAGCAGCGCTATGCCGAGCGGGGTTTGAAGAAATTCAGCCATGTGCCCTCACACCAAAGGTATCCCTTTTTCCTTGCAGTCCTTCACCACCGCGGCGGTGTCGATGATTTCCAGCCCGTCGGGCTTTTCGCGCGAAACCGTATAGATCGCATCGCCAATCCAGCGGCGCTTCCTGTCCGCGTCGAGATTGGTGCGCAGGTGGCGGGCGTAACGGTAGCCGTGCTCCTTCGCATAATCCGCCATCACGCAGCGGGCGTAATCCGTCACGTCCTCTGCCTTGCGCGCGTCCTGCACCGTCACCTGCACGTTCAGCAGGTCATCGCCGAGATCCAGCACGTCGGCGCCCTGATAGAGCGGCACCAGATCCGGGTTTTCAACCAGCTCGGGCGGCGGCGCGCAACCGGCAACGCCGGCGGCCATCAGAAGCGCCGGGGCGATGGATGCGTTATGGAAGCTGCCCGCGATCATGCCTGTTTCACTCCGCTGCCATCCTGAGCTTTGCCCGCGCGATCGCGCGCGCCGAGCATTCCGCCATGATCTCGCTTGCCCGCGCGATCGGGTTCGTCAGCCAGAAATCGGCGATCGGGCTCGCAAACGCCCCCTTGCCGAGACGGCCCGTCTCGAGGGGCTGCCATTCGTTCTCCGCCAGGCAATCCACCTCGCCCAGATGCGGCACGGCCTCGATCAGCCGGTGGCGCAGGGCGGCGAGGCTGTCATGGGGGAGAGGCGCGCCCATCTCGCCCGA
>JALVEX010000313.1 GCA_027030435.1 Paracoccaceae bacterium | reverse complement strand
GCTGCCCGCTGCAATTCTGCTTGCGAGCTTCTTCGTCAATGGCGCGAGCTTTCTGGGCTTCGCCATTCTCGCCGAGGCCCGGAATCTGCGCGGGAGTCCGAATGGCGAGAAGGCGCATCATCATGACAGGGGGCTGATCGAAGGGAGCGAAACCATCGCCTTCTTCATCCTCGTGATGCTCTGGCCCGCGGCCTTCGCCTGGCTTGCCCACCTCTTCGCCCTGCTGACGGCCCTGACGGCCGGCGCGCGCGTGTTGCGGGCGATGCGCATTTTCGGCGGCTGAACGGGGCGACGAGGGCAGGGTTTTACTTGATTTTCCGTGCAAAACCCCCCAAATGAGGCGCAGCGGCGCCTTCGGCGTCGCACGGAAGCAACAGACAGGAGTGACCATGGCCAAGGAAGAATTGCTCGAATTCCCCGGTGTCGTGAAGGAACTCCTGCCGAATGCGACGTTTCGGGTCGAGCTTGAGAACGGCCATGAAATCATCGCTCATACGGCAGGAAAGATGCGCAAGAACAGGATCCGTGTTCTTGCCGGCGACAAGGTTCAGGTTGAAATGACGCCCTACGATCTGACGAAGGGCCGCATCAACTACCGCTTCAAGTAGCCGGGCGCATGAAGCTCATCCTGGGCTCGGCGAGCCCGCGCCGGGCCGAACTTCTGGCACAGATCGGGATCGTGCCGGATGAGGTGCGCCCTGCCGAAATAGATGAAACGCCCCTCAAGGGCGAATTGCCCCGCCCCTACTGCCGCCGTCTGGCGCGCGATAAGGCCGGGGCGATTGCATTGGGCGCAGACGAGATCCTGCTCACCGCGGATACCATCGTGGCGCTTGGCCGGCGGATGCTGGGCAAGCCGCGGGATCGCGCCGAGGCGGCGGAATTCCTGCGCCGCATGTCGGGGCGGCGGCATCGGGTTGTCACGGCCATTGCCGTGCGCCGGGGCGATCGGCTGTGGGAGGGGGAAAGCGTGACCATCCTCAAGATGAAGCGGCTCGAGCCCTCCGAGATCGAAGCCTATCTCGACAGCGGTGAATGGCAGGGCAAGGCCGGGGGCTACGGCATCCAGGGGCTGGCCGGCCAGTTCATCCCCTGGATCGAGGGGAGCTATACCGGGGTCGTCGGCCTGCCGCTGGCACAGACGGCGGGGCTCCTGCGCGCCGCCGGCTACCCTGTGCTTGGCGTGAAGCAGAGGACGCCTGCCGGAGCCGCATCATGAAGGGGCGGGTGATAGCCCTGGATCGTGTTGACGGCCGCGAGGCCGCGGCGCTCATGGAGGATGGCCGGCTACAGGATTTCCTGATCGAACCTACGGGCGAGGCGCCGCCCGCGCCGGGCGCGATCTTTCGCGCGCTTTGCGATCGCCCGCTCAAGGGGCAGGGCGGCATGATGATGCGCCTGCCGGGCGGGCAGAGCGGCTTCCTGCGGCGCGTGAAGGGGCTTTCGCCCGGCCAGCCGCTACTGGTGCAGGTCACGGGCTACGGCGAGCCGGGCAAGGCGGTGCCGCTCACGGCAAAGGTGCTGTTCAAGAGCCGCTACGCGATCGTCACCCCCGAGGCGCCGGGCATCAACATCTCGCGCGCCATCCGCGATGAGGATCTGCGCGATGCGCTTCTCGAGATCGCCCACGAGGCGATGGCGGGCAGCGATTTCGGGCTGATCCTGCGCTCCGCAAGCGCCGATGCCGGGGAAGAGGAGATCGCGGCAGACATCACCGCCATGCGGGATCTGGCGGAGCGGATTATGGGTGAGGTGCAGGGAAGCGGCCCCGAGCACCTGCTTGAGGGCCCATCCCCCCATGAGCTTGCCTGGCGCGAATGGCCCATGCCCGATATTCTGGCAGACGCGCCGGGCGCCTTCGCCGATCACGGCATCCGCGAGGCGCTCGATGGCTTTCTCGAAGGCCCCCTGCCGCTCCCGGGCGGAGCATCCATGTGGATCGAGCCCACCCGCGCGCTGGTGGCGGTGGATGTGAATACCGGGGGTGATACAAGCCCCGCCGCCGGCCTCAAGGCCAATCTCGCGGCTGCCCGGGATCTGCCGCGCGCGCTGCGCATCCTCGGGCTTGGCGGGCAGATCACGGTGGATTTCGCGCCCATGGCGAAGAAGGATCGCCGCACGCTCGAAACCGCCCTGCGTGCTGCCTTCCGCAGCGACACGATCGAAACCGCCCTTGTCGGCTGGACGCCGCTTGGCCATCATGAACTGCAACGCAAGCGCGAGCGCCTGCCCATTGCGGAGCACCTGAAGATATGACCTGCCCGATCT
>JALVEX010000312.1 GCA_027030435.1 Paracoccaceae bacterium | reverse complement strand
ATCCTCATCGATCATCGCTTGCGCGAGGTGCGCTATGTCCACCTGATGTTCGAACGCCATCAGGTGCTCTGGGCCAACGGGATCGAGAGCGAAAGCTTCAACCCCGCCGAGGCCGACATGGAAACCATCAGCCCCGATGACAGCGCCCGCCTCCTCTCGGCCCTCCCGGCGCTGGGCGAGAGCCCCGCGGCCTACGGCGCCCCCGCCCGGCGCTGCATCGGGCCGCTTGAAGCCGAGATCCTGAAGGAAGATGGCGCGCTTTCTGCCGCCGGGCGCTGGCGCAGGTGTTGACACGCGCCCGCGCGCCTGTATAAGCAGCCCCGTTCCGGCCCCGCGCGGGCCGGTTCTTCATTGGTGTTGGTGGCCCCCGCAAGGGGATGCCTGTCGGGTGCCGGTGATGCGGGAGCGCTCGCGCGCGGCCGCGCAGCCGGGTAAATCCAGAGGACAACGCCCTTCACGAAACGCCCGGCTCATCGGGCACATGAAGGAGATCAGCCGTGACCAAACGCACGTCTGCCAAATACAAGATCGATCGCCGCATGGGCGAAAACATCTGGGGCCGTCCGAAATCGCCGGTGAACCGGCGCGAATACGGCCCCGGCCAGCACGGCCAGCGCCGCAAGGGCAAGCTTTCCGATTTCGGCATCCAGCTGCGCGCCAAGCAGAAGCTTAAGGGCTATTACGGTGACATCACCGAAAAGCAGTTCCGCCGCATCTACGCCGAGGCCGAGCGCCAGAAGGGCGACACCGGCGAGAATCTCGTCGGCCTTCTCGAGCGCCGCCTCGATGCCGTGGTTTACCGCGCCAAGTTCGTGCCCACGATCTTCGCCGCCCGCCAGTTCGTCAACCACGGGCATGTGAAGGTGAACGGCCGGCGCGTCAACATTCCCTCCTACCGGGTGAAGGAAGGCGATGTGATCGAGGTGCGCGACCGCTCCAAGCAGCTTGCCATCGTGCTGGAGGCGATCCAGCTTCCCGAGCGTGACGTGCCCGAATACATCGAGGTCGATCACTCGAAGATGACCGCCAAGTTCCTGCGCACGCCGGCCCTTTCCGACGTGCCCTATCCGGTGGTCATGGAACCCAACCTGGTTGTGGAATTCTACGCGAAGAACTGATCTTTCGGAAATCGCTGCAGAAAGGCCGCACCGGGCACCCGGCGCGGCCTTTTTCATGCCCCGCCCTTGCGGCCTGCGGCAGGGCTCGCGTATCAGGGGAAAAGCTCAGGAGGATGGACATGAACGGAAAGAACCCGCTGGAAGCGAAATTCGAGCAATTTCTCTTTGCCTCACGCTGGCTGCTGGCGCCTGTCTATCTGGGGCTGGTGATTGCGCTGTTCATGCTCATGATCGTGTTCGTGCGCGAACTGTGGCACTACATTCCGGACCTCATGGAGATGGAGGGCGACAAGGTCGTCGTCATGCTGCTGACGCTGATCGACATGGCGCTGGCGGGCAATCTGCTGCTGATCGTGATCTTCTCGGGCTATGAGAATTTCGTCTCGAAATTCGATGTGGTGGAGAAGGACGATCGCCCCGACTGGATGGGCCGGATCGATTTTTCCGGCCTCAAGATCAAGCTCATCGCCTCGATCGTCGCGATCTCCGGGATCCAGCTTCTCAAGCGTTTCATGGAGATCGGCAAGGGCGAGATAGATGTGGCGCTGGCCTCGCACGAGCTGCGCTGGATGGTGATCCTGCATCTCACCTTCGTTGCCTCTGGTGTGCTTATGGCGCTGATGGACTGGCTGAAGGCGCGCAGCCATGATTGTGACTGAGCGGCGGGGATGAGCGGATGAACAGCCGAACGCGCCCGCGCCCGCGTCCGCAGCCGGGCATATTGGATATCGCGCCCTATGTGGGGGGCGAGAGCCGGATCGAGGGGAAGGCGGAGGTGATCAAGCTCTCCTCCAATGAAAACCCTTTCGGCCCGAGCGAGGCGGCGGTGAAGGCCTGCCGCGATGCGGCGCATCAGCTGCACCGCTACCCCTCGAGCGATCACGCCGCCCTGCGCGCCGCGATCGGCGAGGTGCACGGGCTCGATCCCGCCCGCATCATCTGCGGAGCGGGCTCCGACGAGATCCTCACCTTCCTCTGTCAGGCCTATGCCGGGCCGGGCGATGAGGTGATCCACACCGAGCACGGCTTTGCCATGTATCCGATCCTGGCGCGCGCCGCCGGTGCTGCGCCGGTCGAGGTGCCAGAGCGCGGGCGTGTGGTGGACGTGGAAGCGATTCTGGATGCCTGCACCGAGCGCACGCGCATCGTGTTC
>JALVEX010000311.1 GCA_027030435.1 Paracoccaceae bacterium | reverse complement strand
GTCCTTTGCATTGGCGAGCACGATGCCGTCATAGCCGATCTCCACTTCGGTGATCGCGCTGACGCCGTTCTCGACGCACATCTTCCATTCGCTGGCCTTCATTCGCCGCGAGGCGTTGGAAATGTCGGGGGTATCGATGCCCACCCCGGCGCAGAAGAGCTTCATGCCCCCGCCGGTGCCGGTGGATTCGATGACCGGCGTCTTGTAATCGGTGGTGCGGCCGAGCTCTTCGGCCACCACGGTGGCAAAGGGGAAAACGGTGGAAGAGCCGACGATGCGTATCTGATCGCGCCCCGCGATGGCTGCGGTGGCAGTGGCCGCGAGGGCGGCGAGGGTGAAGGCGGTGGTGCTGGCTTTCAGCTTCGGGAACGGCATCTCATCATCTCCTCGGTTTCATGGCGAAAGCGCTGCCGCATGACGGCGCGGCTTTCACGGGCGTATCTGCACCATTCGCGCAAAAGTGATGCGACAGTTCTGTAACAGTTTCATGACAGCCGGAATAAAGCGGCGGGATTGCGCGCAATACCGCCGTTCTGCCCCCGCGCTCACCCCTCGCCACGCTCCACGAGCGGCAGGATCACCTGAAAGCGGCTGCCCGCGCCGGGCGCGCTTTCGATCTTCAGGCGGCCGCGATGGCGATTGAGGATATGCTTGACGATCGCAAGCCCGAGCCCCGTGCCGCCCATTTCGCGCGCGCGGTGAGCGTCCACGCGGTAGAAGCGTTCGGTGAGACGGGGGATGTGATGGGCCGCGATTCCGGGGCCCTGATCGGCCACTTCGGCCACCGCCTCGGGGCCACGGGGCGAAGAGCGGCGGGCAAGGGTGATCCGCACCTCGGCCGGCTGACCGGGGCGCGCGCCGTATTTCAGCGCGTTCTCGATCACGTTGGCAAACACCTGGCGCAGCTGATCGCCGTCACCGGCCACATGGAGGGGAGCATCGGGCGTGGTGAATTCAAGGCGCGCATTCCTTGCGGCCGGCATGCCCGACACCCTGTCAACCACCTCGCCGATCAGAGCGTCAAGCGCCACCCTGCCTTCGGGCGCGCGCCGCTCCTCGGCCTCCACGCGCGCCAGCGCCAGAAGATCGGCGATGAGCCTGTCCATCCGCTGCGCCTCTTCCGCCATCAGCCCGAGGAACCGCTCCCGCGCGGCGGCATCCTCGCGCGCCGGGCCGCGCAATGTTTCGATGAAGCCGAGCATGGCGGTGAGCGGGCTGCGCAGCTCGTGGCTCACATTGGCGACGAAATCCTGGCGCATCTGCAGCGCCTCCTCGAGTGGCGAGACATCCTCGAAGCTCACCAGCACCGCCCCGCCGCCTTCTCCGCCTTCCCCCGCCGGCAGGGGAACCGGCGCCGCGCTCACCCGGTAAAGGCGCTCGCCGCCTGCCGTGCTGTGGCGATAGCGCGCCTCCCGGCGCCCCTGCCCCGAAAGGGCGGCCTCGATCGCCGCCGCCGGCCCCGGCTGGCGCAGGATGGCGGTGTAATGCAGCCCCTCGAGCCCGCGCCCGAAAAGCGCAAGCCCCCCCTCATTGGCCCATATGAGGCGCCCGTCCGGCGCGATCATGACCATCGGAAGGGGCACGGCGGCGAGCGTTTGCAGGAGTTCACGGGATTTCGCCATAGTTTTGCCTTTTTATTGCGCAGAATGTCGGTGTATGTGTCCGATTCTGTTAACTATTTGACTAAACGGTAAAACGAGGTTCGAATCGGGCACGCATCGCGTGCAGAAGGATTGGATTGTCATGGCTTGGGGATTTCCCGTGCTGCTTGCGGCTGATACCCTGTAGCACCACGCGCCGGACCGATTCAATCACGCGCAAGTGAAACCCGGGCCCTTGGCCCGAGCCAGGAAGTGAGACAAATGGGAGAGAACGCCAATAGATCTTCCCGCATTCTCGTGATCGGGGATCTTCAGAACTGGCTTTCCTCCGGGCGCGATCTGCCGCGCGTGTCGGAGATCGAATTCGCCGATTTCGAGGAAATCACACCCGAGCTTATCGAGCGCCACAGGCCCGATGCGGTGCTCTGCCCGCTCACCGCGAACAATTTCGATGCCGTCGATATCGCTGCCCATCTGATGGCCTGCGGCTTCAGCGGCCCGCTGCGCGCACTCTGCCCGCCGCTGCCCAATCCGCTGGTTGTGGTGCAGGAGATGCGCCGCCTCTGCCCCGGCATGAATTTCGATCTCCTCGAAGTTGACCCCGCGACCCTGACTTCCGAGGGCCCGCCGCACGGACGCCTTTCCTGAAAGCCTGAAAGGTTCAGGGCAAAGCCGGCGCAAACGGCACGGCACGCGCGCGCTGCGCTCCGCGCGCAACACCGTGCCTGCAAGAGCCTATCGCCTGCCCGGCCATTCCCCGTAATCCGAAACCAGCAGATGCAAGGGCGGCGCATCCTCCTCGATGGTCGAAAACCGGCCGACGGGTTCGTGAAACCAGTTGTCGCGCCGGTCGTCGTTCACCGTCGAAACCTCGCCGATCAGCACCTTGCCGCCCTCGCCCCGGAAGGCGTGCCAGATGTTCGGGGTGAGGGTGACGGACTGGCCGGGGCGAAGCGCCAGCCGCCCGCCCGCAGGGAGCATCCGGCGGATGCCGTCACAGATGACTTCGACCTCGGCGCTTTCGTCGGGCGTGCCGTCAGCCCCGGAGGCGTAAAGCTCGAGCACGAGGGTGGCGCCGGCGCGGTTGATGATGTCCTCCGTCTTGGAATGGTGGCGGTGCATGGGGCTGATCTGGCCTTCTTCCGAGATCAGGAGCTTCTCGGCGTAGAGCATTCCGATGCCCTTCTGCATGTCGGCCAGTCGGCCGTTTCGCAGGGTGAAGAGCACGAGCCCGAGCTCCCCGAAGCGGTCCTCGCCGTAATCGGTGACATCCCAGCCAAGGGCGCGCGCGCGGATGGTGGTGGCATCGCTCGTGCACCGCGCGAACATCTCCTCGGGGCTCCAGAAGGCGAAGGGCGGCAGATGAAAGCCGTGCGCGGCGATGAATTCCTGCGCCTCGCGAAGGATCTCGTTGACGGCGGAGCGTTTCATGCGGCTTACCTCCCTGCATCCGGGCCGGGGCGCACCGGCCCGGCGGGTGACGGCCCGTCAGCGGATGGCAGAGCGGCGCGGCTCAGGGGCGGGTCGTGCCATCGCCGGTGACGATATACTTGAAGCTCGTCAGCTGTTCGGCGCCCACGGGGCCACGGGCGTGCATCTTGCCGGTGGCGATGCCGATCTCGGCCCCCATCCCGAACTCGCCCCCGTCGGCGAACTGGGTGGAGGCGTTGCGCATCAGGATGGCGCTGTCGAGGCGCTGAAAGAAGCGCTCGGCGGCGGCATCATCCTCGGTGACGATGGCATCGGTATGGCTGGAGCCGTATTGGCGGATATGGGCGATGGCTTCATCGATATCGGCCACCTGGCGCGCGGCGATGATCGAATCGAGATATTCGCGCCCCCAGTCCTCTTCCGTCGCCTCCGCGGCCTCGGGCACGTGGCGGCGCAAGGGCTCGTCGGCGCGCACCTCCACGCCCGCGTCCATCAGCGCCCGGATCACCCCCTGGCCGATCGTGCCGGCGATGCTTTCATGCACCAGCAGGCATTCGGCCGCGCCGCAGATGCCGGTGCGCCGGGTCTTGGCGTTGAGCACCACCCGGAGCGCCTTTTCGGGATCGGCCGCCGCATCGAGATAGACATGCACGATGCCCTCGAGATGGGCGAATACCGGCACCCGCGCCTCGCGCTGCACCAGCCCCACGAGCCCCTTGCCGCCGCGCGGCACGATGACGTCGATATGTTCCGTCATCTTCAGCATTTCGCTCACCGCCGCGCGATCGCGAGTGGGCACGCGCTGGATCGCGTCTTCGGGCAGGCCGGCGGCGCCGAGGCCCTCGAGCAGCGCTTCATGGATCGCGCCGGAGGAATGGAAGCTCTCCGAGCCCCCGCGCAGGATCACCGCGTTGCCGGCCTTGAGGCAGAGCGCGCCCGCATCGGCGGTGACGTTGGGGCGGCTCTCGTAGATCACGCCGATCACGCCAAGGGGCGTGCGCACGCGCTTGATGTGAAGCCCCGAGGGGCGATCCCACTCGGCCATCACCTGGCCCACGGGATCTTCCTGCGCGGCAATGGCGCGCAGGGATCCGGCGATGCCCTGAAGGCGCTCTTCATCGAGCATCAGGCGATCGAGCATGGCGGGCGTCAGTCCCTTTTCGCGGCCCGCTTCCATGTCGCGCGCATTGGCGGCGAGGATTTCGTCCTTGCGCGCCTCGAGCGCATCTGCCGCGGCCTCCAGGGCCTTCGCCTTCGCTTCCGCAGGCGCGAAGGCGAGCTCGGCCGCGGCGGCGCGGGCGCGCCGGCCGATCTCCTCCATCAGCGCGGGGATGTTTTCGGGGGGTGTTTCGCTCTTGTTCATCGCTTCGCTCGCTCTGGCTGTCCGGCGCAATATGCCATCATGTGAGCGCCATGTCATCCCGATGGATGAGCGCGGCACGGCCCTTGTAGCCCAGGATCTCCTCGATCTCGCTTGAGCGGTGGCCCATGATGGCGCGCGCCTCCGCCGCGGTGTAACGGGTGAGCCCGGCGCCCAGGCTTTCGCCCCCCGGCCCCAGGATCTGCACCGGATCGCCGCGCCCGAAATCGCCCTCCACCCCGCGCACGCCCGCCGGCAGGAGCGATTTGCCGCGCGAAAGCGCCTTCGCCGCGCCTTCGTCCACGATCACCGCGCCCCTGGGCTTCATGGCGCTGATCCAGCGCTTGCGCGCCGCCTTCGGATCCTCGCGTGCCACGAACCACGTGGCCGGCGCGCCCTCGGCCAGGGCCTTCAGAGGATTGCGCCCCCGGCCATCGCAGATCGCCATGGCGCAGCCGCTGTGGATGGCGGTTTTCGCGGCCATCAGCTTGGTTTTCATGCCCCCGCGCGAAAGGCCCGAGCCCGCATCCCCCGCCATCGCCTCAATCTCCGGGGTGACGTCCTCGATCTGCGCAAGCCGGGTGGCAGACGCATCCTCGGACGGGTTGGCGGTGTAGAGCCCGTCCACATCCGAAAGCAGCACCAGGCAATCGGCGCCCACCGTCACCGCGATCTGGGCGGCGAGGCGGTCATTGTCGCCATAGCGGATCTCGTCGGTGGCGATGGTGTCGTTTTCATTGACGATCGGCACCACGCCGAGCGAGAGAAGTTGCTCCAGCGTGGCGCGGGAATTGAGGTAGCGGCGGCGATCGGTGCTGTCTTCGAGCGTCACCAGCACCTGGCCGGTGGTGATCCCATGGGGCGCCAGCGCCTCCTCATAGGCGCGCGCGAGGCGGATCTGGCCCACGGCCGCCGCCGCCTGGGCCTGCTCGAGCGCCAGATCCTCGCCCCCGAGGCCGAGCACGCCGCGCCCGAGCGCGATCGAACCCGAGGAAACGATCACCACATCCTTCCCCCGCCCCTTCAGCGCCGCCACGTCATCGGCGAGCGCCTTCAGCCATGCGCCGCGCAGCCGGCCGCTCTCGCGATCCACCAGCAGCGCCGATCCTATCTTGACGACAACCCGGTGCGCCTCATTCAGGGATGCCATTCTTCGGCCTCCTCCCCGCCCGAGCCGCCCTTCCCGCCGGCCTGCTTTCGGCGCAGGCGCTCCTCGCCGATCTCCGCCTTGAGCGCGCGCAGCACCTCCTTCACCCCCTCGCCGCTGACGGCCGACATCTCCAGCACCTCGCCCCCCGTCGCCGCCTCGAGCGCGCGGCGCTTTTCGGCCCGGGTTTCGGGATCGAGCGCATCGATCTTGTTCAGAGCGGTGATGCGCGGCTTCCCGGCAAGATCGCCGCCGTAGGATTCAAGCTCGCGCACGATGGTGCGCCAGTCGCCCGCCACATCCTCGGCCGTGGCATCGACGAGATGCAGAAGCACCGCCGTGCGCTCCACATGGCCGAGGAAGCGATCGCCGATGCCCTTGCCCTCATGGGCGCCTTCTATCAGGCCGGGGATGTCGGCGATCACGAATTCCGCGCCGTCCACCTCCACCACCCCGAGATTGGGGTGAAGCGTGGTGAAGGGATAATCGGCGATCTTGGGGCGGGCGTTGGAGGTGGCGGCAAGGAAGGTGGACTTGCCGGCATTGGGCAGCCCCAGAAGCCCCGCATCGGCGATGAGCTTCAGGCGCAGCCAGAGGGTGCGCTCCACGCCCGGCTGGCCCGGGTTGGCGCGCCGCGGCGCCTGGTTGGTGGAGGATTTGAAATGGAGATTGCCCCAGCCGCCGTTACCGCCCTTGGCAAGGAGCACCCGCTGGCCCACTTCCGTGAGATCGGCGATCACCGTTTCCTGATCCTCGTCGAGGATCTCGGTGCCCACCGGCACCCGCAGCACCACATCGGCGCCATCCTTGCCGGTGCGCTGATTGCCCATGCCGGGCTGGCCGTTTTTGGCGAAGAAATGCTGCTGGTAGCGGAAATCGATGAGGGTGTTGAGCCCCTCCACCGCCTCGGCCCAGACATCGCCGCCCCGCCCGCCGTCGCCCCCGTCGGGGCCGCCGAATTCGATGTATTTCTCGCGCCGGAAGCTCACGCATCCGTTGCCCCCCGAACCGGAGCGGATATAGACCTTGGCGAGATCGAGGAATTTCATGGCTTCGCTTTCATCAGTGAACGGCCCGTTACGCGGCTGGCGACCGGGATCGAGGCTCGGGGCCCGAAGAGGCCCGGCCTCCATATACAGGGGATCACGCGCGCCCGGAAGGCCCCTCCTCAAGGCTCCCCGCAGGGCGCGGCAGGCGCCTGGCGGGGCCTTCTCAGAGCTTGCGCAGATAGGTCCAGGTGGGCACGGTGGCATTGCGCGCCACCGAGAAGCTCTCCGCATCGCCGATATATTCGAAACCGGCCTTGGTGAGCACCCGGGCGCTGGCCGGGTTGTCCTGAAACACCTGCGCGAAATAGGTCTGGCACTCCATCGGGTTGGCCTCCACCAGCGCCTGCACGGCGGCCGAGGCGATGCCGGTATTCCAGAAGGCGGGCGCCACCCAGTAGCCGATCTCGGCCTGGCCGCGATCCATGCATTTGAGGCTGATGACGCCCAGAAGCTCGCCCGCGCCGGCGCCCGTGCCATCCATGGCCCAGACATATTCATCGCGCTCGTCGCCGAGGCTGCGGGCGATGAAGGCCTCCGCCGCGCCGGGCGGATAGGGATGGGGGATCGAGCTGGTGGCCTCGGCCACGCGGCGATCGGAGGCATAGAGCGAGAGCACCCCCGCATCGGAGCGGCGCAAGGGGCGCAGGCAGTAGTCCCCGGCTTCGATCACCGGCTGATCGGGTATGATTTCAAGCTTCATCCCTTCCCTCCTTCACCTGGCGCGGCTCCAGCCCCCGCGCACCTGCGCCCGCCGCATGGCCCGGCAAGGGGCTGATCGGCGGCCGACACAAAAAACATGGGCCCGCCGAAAGCGCCCTGCAAGATGCGAAAGCCCCGCTCACGGAAGAAGTGAACGGCGCCGGCAAATTCACGCCGGCCATATCCGGGCAATCGGAAACATTCTGCAAACGTGATCGTCATTGGGTAATTTCCCTGCACAATGGCGGAAAAACGAAACGGGGGACCGGCCGCGCCGATCCCCCATCTGATGTTTCTGCCGGGTTATCGGCTTATTCGGCGGCCTCCGTGACCTTGAGCACGGATACGAAGGTGCGCCCCTTCAGGCCCTTGTGGAATTTCACCTGGCCTTCGGTCACGGCGAAGATCGTGTGATCCTTGCCCATGCCGACGCCCTCGCCCGGCCACCACTTGGTGCCGCGCTGGCGCAGGATGATGTTGCCGGGGATCACGTTCTCCCCGCCGAATTTCTTGACGCCAAGGCGCCGGCCCGCGGAATCGCGGCCGTTGCGGGATGAACCGCCTGCTTTCTTGTGTGCCATCTCGCTTTACTCCTTCTCGGCGGCGAGCTTCTTCGCCTGTTCGATCCAGCCCTCGCGCTCGATACGGCCCTTGAACGAGAGCTTTTCGTCCATCTCTGCCACGTCTTCGGGCGTCCAGGCGGCGATCTGGGCGAAGGTCGTCACGCCGGCCTCATGCAGCTTCTTCTCGAGCGCCGGGCCAACGCCCGAAAGCCTCTTCAGATCGTCCGCCCCGGCGGCCTTCTTCGCGGCCGGTTTCGCAGCAGGCTTCTTCGCGGCGGGTTTGGCAGCAGGCTTTGCAGCCGCCTTCTTCGCCGGTTTCGCTTCGGCGGGAGCCGAGCCCGCGCCGATCGCCGGCTTCACGCCGCTTTTCGCCGCACCCTTCTCGAGGATCTCGGTGATCTTCACGAGGGTGAGCTGCTGGCGGTGGCCCTTGGTGCGCTTGGAGCTGTGCTTGCGCCGGCGCTTCACGAAGTGGATCACCTTCTCGCCCTTGATCTGGTCGATCACCTCGGCCAGCACGCCGGCATCTTCCACCAGCGGCGCGCCGATCTTCGTGCCCACCATCAGGATCTCGTTGAACTGGATCTTGTCACCAGCTTCGGCCGCAAGCTTCTCGACGCGCAGAATATCGCCGGGCGTTACCCTGTATTGCTTGCCACCGGTCTTCAGGACCGCAAACATCTGATCTTCCTTCATGTTCCCGCGCTCTTCGGCCCCCGATCGGGTGTTGCTGCCTCGCGGCGCCCCGAGCTGCGCGCCCTTTTCGGACGTGTGTTTTCAGTGATTCCGGCAAAATCCCTTGCCGGAGTGCGCGCTTATCGGGGAGACTTGGGCAAATGTCAAGCCCGGGAGAAAGCCCTCATGCCCACCAGGAAGCCGCCCCGCCGCGCGCGCCCACGCGCCCTTCTTGCCGCCCTGCTGCTCGCGGCCTGCGCCGGCGGGAGCGGGGATGACGCCAGCCACCTGCCAAATCCCCTCTCGCTTCCGGGCCAGGC
>JALVEX010000310.1 GCA_027030435.1 Paracoccaceae bacterium | reverse complement strand
CACCACAGGGCTCGAAGCCAATGGCGCGCACCTCAAGCGCCGGGTTGAGGATCGGCACGCCCCGCATCCGCGCCTTCTCGATGTGGCGGTAGGCGGCCTCGAGACGGGCCCTGATTTCGGCCGCGCCTTCCATCACTCCACCACCATGAAATCCTCGCGCCGCCCGTCGCATTCGGGGCAGGTCCAGTGTTCGGGGAGCTTCGAAAAGGGCGTGCCGGGCGGGATCTGCCAGTAATCATCGCCCTTCTTCGGATCATATTGCCACCAGCAGATCTTGCATTCGAGCACATCGTCATCGCGAAGCTTGGAAAGATCGCCGCCGAAGGATCCGTTGAAATCGCTCATTGGGCCGGCTCCGCGTAAAGGCTCATCACCTCGGCGAGGCGCTCGGCGCTGTCGTCCACATCCTCCTGCGCGGCGCAGACGACCTCGGGCACATCGGTGATCTCGAGCGAATTCAGGATCAGCGCGTCCTGCGAATTGTAATACTGCACCCACCACACATTCTGCGTGCCGGTGGAGGAAACCCGGCAATTGCCGTAGCCGCGCGAAAGCACGATGGTATCGCCCTTCCCCAGCTTTTCCACGAGATAGGAAAGATCTTCCTCCGTATGCGGCAGCAGCGAAAGATTGATCGAATGCACTTCGGCCCCCGGCTGCCAGCCCGCCACCTTCTCGGCGATTTCCGTCAGCAGCGCGGGCGCGTTGAACACGCCTTCGGGCAGCGGATCGGAGGCCGGCTCGGGCGCGGGGGCGGCATCGGCAAACACCCGATCGCGCACCGAATGAGGCCAGTCGGCCACCTCGATCGTGTCGCGGCTGATGCGGCCATCGCTGAAATGCAGCACCCGCCAGGCCCCGGCAAACACCGATTCCTGCACCTGGATATCGCTTCCCGCCACCATCGAAACCTCGCCCTCGCCCAGGATCTGATTGACCAGCCCCAGATCCTCGGGCGGCAGATCCCCGAGATCGAGCACGATCGCCGGCTCGCCGATCCGATAGCGCGCCAATGCCTCCTGAAGGGCATGAAGCCGCGCCTTGCCCGACTCCATGCCCACCACATCCTCGGGCTCGGGCGCGACCGGAAGCTCGAAGGTGGCCATCTCGCGGGGCATCTCCATGGGCGAAAGCTCGATGCCGTCGGGATCCTTCTGGGTGCCGGGGCCGATCAGGCCGGGAATGGTGAATTCATCGCTCATGACATTCTCCTGTTTCGCCGCCTATTTCGCCGCCGCCGGCGCGGGCGCACAGCCCTCGGGGAACTTGTAGGCCGGAATGGGCTTCGGCCCCTCGGCCAGCATCCTGTTGATCTCGCGGATGTAATCCTCCCAATCGAGAACCTTCTCGATCACGCCCAGATATTCGCCGTCGCGCAGGAAGATCAGCGAGGGGAAGCGGCTGAAGCGAAAGCGGGTCTGGACGGCGCGCTCGCTTGCGCGATCAAGCACCGCGGCCTTCAGCGCCCCGTTTGCCGCCTTCAGGATCTCGGGCAGGATCACCGCCACGTCGTTCACCTCCACGTGGCGCTTCCAGTCGCCCGTGACGAAAAGGATCGTATCGCCGTTGTTGCGGGCGAAATCATCCAGCGTTTCGGCTGTCACGATCGGCAGATCCTCGCGCTCGAAGATCGACTGCATGAGGGGGGAATACATCTATCGGTTCTCCTTCCTGTCGCGTTCCTCGGCCTGCGCGATGATATCGGCAAACAGGGCATCCACATTGCCGCTGCCCCCGGCCATCACATCGTCAAGCGCGCTCAGGGCATCGGTTATGCGCGCCGCATCCTCGGCGCTGATCACCTCGCGCGCGGCATCTATGAAAACCAGAACCCAGGTGCCCGGGGGCTGCTCGCCCACCAGCATCATGTCGATCTCGCGGGTGCCCCCGCCATGGGCGCAAAGCGCGCGGCCGGGGCTGCTTTCGATCACCTGCATGGGAACGCCGAGGCACATCAGACGCCCCCGCGCCCGGGCTCGGCCAGGATCGCCTCGAGCTCCGCATCCGGATCTTCCGGCGGCGAGAAATTCGCGTCCGCCAGAAGGCGCGGATCGCCGATGCGGCAGGCCTCCCCGGCATCGGGGCGCTCACCCTCGTAGCGCTCGGGCGTCATGATCGGGCAGGCGATGGTGCTCTCGGGCGGCAGCGGCACGGCGCGCCGGCGGGGCTCGATCCCGAGAGCGCGAAGCTCCTCGATCGCCATCGCGATGGCCGGCTCGATCTGCGCGCGCACGCTGGCGCGCAGGCTTCCGCCGTAATCGTCAAGCTCCTCGGGCTGCACGCCGATCAG
>JALVEX010000309.1 GCA_027030435.1 Paracoccaceae bacterium | reverse complement strand
GCTCCTCCATGCGGTGGCGCATATCGAGCTCAATGCCGTCGATCTCCACTGGGATGTGATCGCCCGCTTCGCCCATATCCCCATGCCGCCCGGCTTTTACGATGACTGGGTGAAGGCGGCGGATGAAGAATCAAAGCATTTCAACCTGATATGCGATCGCCTGGAGGCCATGGGCAGCCATTACGGCGCCCTTCCCGCCCATGCCGGCATGTGGCGCGCGGCCGAGGATACGGCCGATGATCTGATGGGGCGGCTCGCGGTGGTGCCGATGGTGCTCGAGGCGCGCGGGCTCGATGTCACCCCCGACATGATCGCGATCTTCCGAAAGCATGGCGAGGAGGAAACGGCGGCGGCGCTCGAGGTGATCTACGCCGAGGAAGTGGGCCATGTGGCCTATGGCTCGAAATGGTTTCACTTCCTGTGCGGGCGCCATGAGCTCGACCCCAAGGATACATTCCACGCCCTCGTGCGAAAATATTTCCACAGCCCCCTGCGCCCGCCCTTCAACGAGGAAAAGCGCGCCGAGGCCGGCCTGCCGCCGGATTTCTACTGGCCCTTGGCCGATGGCGGGCCGGAAGGGCGCTGACCCTGGGAAACGGGCTCAAGCCATGTAATTTCCAGACGGCGACTCGCCATCTTCACCCTATTTCCATCAATCCATCCAAACGGGAATGAAGATAGCGCCATATTTTCTCCCAAGTCACTTGTCAGGATGTCTGGCAAAGAAGCCGGAGAGTCAGGAAATGAGACAAATCGAGAAACTGCAAACTCTCAACCTCAGAGAAGCATGGCAAAATGAGGCCTCGGATTTCACGCCATGGCTTAGCGAAAATCTGGATCGCCTGGGTGAGGTTATCGGTCTTGATCTCGATATTGAAGATACCGAGGTCTCCGTCGGAAGTTACTATGCAGATATTCTTGCAACGGATCCCGGCGGCAATCGGCGCGTTCTCATCGAGAACCAACTTGAGAAGGCTGATCATCGGCATTTGGGGCAAATACTGACCTATCTGGCCGGATTGGAAGCGGAGGTGATCATCTGGATCGCCCCGGAATTTTCCGAGCCGCATCTTGCAGCCATCGAATGGCTCAACAGGCACACGATCGAACCCTTTGCCTTCTTTGCCGTGCGCTTGCGCGTCGTCAGGATCGGGGAGAGCAACCCCGCTTCCGTTTTCGAGGTCGTTCAGCGCCCGAACGAATGGGAGCGGCAGATACAGGCGCAGGCCCGGCAGACGCGAAATCGGCTACCACGCGCTGACGAACGCAAAGAATACTGGACACAATTCCTCGAACGCCATCCTGATTTTGCCAGCCTTGGTATGAAGGTGAATGGGTCACCATCACAGTGGTTGTCTCGGTCTCCCGAGGCGGAATTTGTCGTCAGCATCTATCGTGCCCTTGATGGTATCGGCGTTTTCCTGAGGGGTCGGAGGGGCGTTCCTGCGGTGGAGTTCAACCGGAAATTCCATGCAGTCCGCGTCCGGTTTCAAGAGTTGGTAGGCGACGAGATATGGGGCGGAGAAGAAAACGACCCCGAACACCCGGGGTTTTCTGTTCGCATCGACATGCGTGACAAGGAAAATTGGGAACAGGCAATTGATTGGCACGCCGAGCACGCCAGAAAATGGCTGGAGGCCGCAAAGACCGTATTTCACGGAGAGTGATGCGAACCACGGCCCTTTCACGGTCGAGCTGCAAAAATGATCAACAGAGCCCCTTTTAAAACGCTGCTATTCGATTTCAATGCACCATGCGCATGGCCCATGAAAAGATCGCCATGCCGATGCGCCAAACTCGCCCACCGCGCGCGAGGCAAACCGCCCCACCGATAGGCAAAAAACCGCCTGTCCTCCCCCGGCAACGGCCCACACGGCCCTAGGGCGCGTAAAATTCTTGCCCCTTCCTCCAAGGCCCGTTAATCAGTTTTGCAGCGCGTCCGGGGGATGGGCGCAGCCACCGCCGCAGCGGACGGCGGCTGGGAATGCGAAAAGCACTCACGAAACGGGACAGAACCATTGAAGACACGCCTCCTGAGCAAGCTCGATTCACTCCTTGAGCGCTGGTTCCCGGAGCGCCGCGTCTTCCTCAGAACGGATACCGATACCCGCTACATCCGCCTTTCCCCGCTCACCCAGTTCGGCGCAATCCTCGGGGTGGGGCTTTTCGTCATATGGTCGATCTTCGCCACCGCCTTCCTGCTGATCGAAAGCATCGGCTCGGGCAATCTGCGCGAGCAGGCCATGCGCGAGCAGGAGGCCTATGAGGCCCGGCTCAACACCCTTTCGGCC
>JALVEX010000308.1 GCA_027030435.1 Paracoccaceae bacterium | reverse complement strand
CCGCGTGATCGCCGGCCCGCCCTTGCGGGGGATATCCTCGCCGGCGGCCACGTCGATCACATAGATGGTCATGTCTGCCAGTTCCGGGCTGAATGTGGCCGCGAGATTGTCGCCCCCGCTTTCGATCAGGATCACGTCGAGATCGGGGTGGCGGGCGTTCAGCTCGGCAATGGCGGCAAGGTTGATCGAGGCATCCTCGCGGATCGCCGTATGCGGGCAGCCCCCTGTTTCGACCCCGATGATCCTGTCCTGCGCCAGCAGCTGCATCCGCATCAGCGCTTCCGCATCTTCCCGCGTGTAGATGTCATTGGTGACGACCGCGATGGAGTGCGTGTCGCGCAGGGCCTCGCAGAGGGCGGCCGTGAGGGTTGTCTTGCCGGCCCCGACAGGGCCGCCGATGCCGATGCGAAGGGGGCCGTTCTTCATGTGCGGAATATCCTTGAATGCTGGGTTTCGTGCTTCATCGCGGCGATATCGGCCAGAAACGCGGTGCCGGAAAGATCGTCCAGCGATCCGCCGATCGCCTTTTCCGCCACGCTTTCCAGCAGCGGGGCAAGCCGGCGGATCAGATGCTGGCTTTCGGTCTGGCCGATGCCGATCAGCCTTGTTCCCGCCGCCACCAGATTGGCGGCAAATGCCTGCAGATACATCTTGGCCGTCAGCCGCAGGGGCAGACCCTCCAGCGCCGCGGCGCGCCCCACGGCCACCGGAAAGGCGAGGGGGGGCAGATCATGGCCGAAAACCGCCGCCGTCACCTCGCAGAAGGCGGCCCCCTGCAATTCCGTTTCGGCCAGCCGTTCGCGCGCGGGGGCGAAGGCGCGGCACATGTCGTTGATGCGGCTCAGCGCGCGCGCGTTTTCCGCGCGATAGGCCGCCGCCAGAAACAGGGCATCCGATTGCCCTGCGCCCTGGCGCAGCACCTCGTCCAGCCACTCCGCCAGGGCTTCGCCATCCGAAACCGCCCCGGAATGCGCCAGCCATTCCAGCCCGTGGGAATAGGCGAATGCACCGACGGGATAGGCCGGCGAGAGCCATTGCGCCAGAGTGAGGATCTGTGCGTCAGTGGGCATGGGAATGGGTCCGGCCATGGCCATAGGCGCCGCCCTCGGGGGTGAAGCGCTCGCTGACGTCGCGCAGGGTGGCGCCCAGCTTCTCCAGCATGTCGCGGATCACGTGATCGCGCTGGATCAGCAGGCGATCGGGCTCGATCTGGCAGGGCATGTGGCGATTGCCGATATGCCAGGCGAGGCGGGGCAGATCCGGGCCGGTGATCTCGATCAACGGCTCCTCGGCGGCGATCACCTCGATCAGGCGGCCATCGCTCAGCTCGAACGCATCGCCGTGGTTCAGGCTGGTGGTCTGCGGCAGATCGACAAGAAAACACTCGCCGCGGGCCGTGGCAAGAACCTTGCGGCGCAGGAAACGGGCCTCATAGGTGAGGGTAACGGCATCGGCCGCGCCCGACCAGGCGCCGGCGCTGTGGAGGGTGTGGGCGGTTGGCAGCGCCATGTTCACCACTTCCCCCCGGCGGCCGCGCCGGGTGCAGGATATATGCTCTTCCCTCCTGTCATCTCATCCCAGCCATCCCGGCAGCGTTTTCATTTTGTGAAACGATACTCGCCTTTGCCCGTTCTTTTGCATTTTTCCGGCCAATGCCCAGACTTCGCCTCCATCACCATCATAAACTAGACGCGCGTGTTTCTGATCCACGATCTGCATGACCACCAATCTGTCTGGGCATGCATTAAGGGAAATTCCCTCTGTGGAAGTGAGTTTGATTTGAACAAGGCGGCCGTTTGCATCCTTCGCATCATGCGTCGGTTCACTTGCAGGCAATAATTCCAGCTTCAACTGCTCGGCCGCGATGACTTCGCCGATCGAGCCAACAAGATGGCCATCAGGTGTGAACTTCCGCTCGGGAAACCGGGCTTCAAGGCGTTCGACGGCTTGGTATATCTGTGCCACCTCTACGGGCAGTCTGATCAGCATATGATCTCCTAAAACAGAAAATACCGCTGCGCCATTGGCAGCACGTCGGCAGGCTCGCAGGTCAGCAATTCGCCATCGGCGCGCACTTCGTATGTCTCGGGGTTCACCTCCATCTTGGGCGTGGCGTCGTTCAGCACCATGTCCTTCTTGCCGATCCCGCGGGTATGCTTGACCGCGACGACCTGCTTGGCCAGGCCGAGGCGCTCGCGGATGCCCTCGGCCTCGGCGGCGGCGCTCACGAAGGTCACGGCCGATTCCTCCACCGCGCGGCCGAAGGCTGCGAACATCGGGCGCGAATACACCG
>JALVEX010000307.1 GCA_027030435.1 Paracoccaceae bacterium | reverse complement strand
CGGGCGATTCTGCATTGCAATATGGGAATGCCTGCCATGCGCTCAGCGCATGGATAACCCTGCTCGTATGCCAGCGCCTCACTCCCTGCCTTTGCCCTTGTTTCATTGGCTTGCCACTATTGGCTCAGCTATATATAGGGGGTCAGGTTCATCAATCAACCTTTACCTGCCAGAGGTTTCCAGACATGCCCAAGATCAATGGTAACGAAATCCGCCCCGGCAATGTGCTCGAGCATAACGGCGGGCTGTGGGTCGTGGTCAAGGTCGATCACGTGAAGCCCGGCAAGGGCGGGGCCTTCGCCCAGACCGAGCTCAGAAACCTCAGGAACGGCTCCAAGCTCAATGAGCGCTTCCGTTCGGCCGACAAGGTGGAGCGCGTGCGTCTCGAGCAGAAGGATCAGCAGTTTCTCTACGAGAACGACGGCATGCTGGTGTTCATGGACATGGAAACCTTCGAACAGATCGAACTGCCGGCGGAAATCCTCGGCGAGCGCCGCCCCTTCCTGCAGGATGGCATGACGGTGCAGATCGAATATTACGAGAACGAGGCGCTCAATGCCACGCTGCCGCAGAAGGTGGTATGCAAGGTTGTCGAGACGGAGCCTGTGGTGAAGGGCCAGACGGCGGCCAACAGCTTCAAGCCCGCGCTTCTCGATAACGGCGTGCGGGTGATGGTGCCGCCCTTCATCGGTCAGGACGAAGAGATCGTGGTAAACACCGAAACCATGGAATACGCCGAACGCGCCTGATCCCCGCTCATGCCCCTTCGGGAGGGTTTCCACTCTCGGGAAAGGCTTGCCGCGAGAGGCAAAGGAAAAACCCCCGCAGGCTTGCGCTTGCGGGGGTTTTCATTCTTCGGTCGGGCCGGGGCCCTGCCGATCAGTCGGTTACCTTGAGATCACCGGCAGATTGGCGGCCGTCGCGGCCTTCGATCAGTTCGAATTCCACTTTCTGGTTGTCGGCCAGGCCGGTGAGGCCGGCGCGCTCGACGGCGGAAATGTGCACGAACACATCCTTGCCGCCATCTTCAGGGGCGATGAAGCCATAACCTTTGGTGGTGTTGAACCATTTTACGGTGCCAGTAGCCATCCGCTTTCTCCTTCTTCAATTATCCGTTCGCATCATTGCGGCGGGTCGTGCAGCCAGGTCTTCGGTCTTGCGGCTGCCTCTTTGAAGGAGGCGCTCGTCTGGAAGATAATCTGTTGTCACAATGCACAGATGAGGGCAAAGGGCGGTCATTGCAAGGAAAAAGATCGAAATGATTGAATTTAGGCGCCGCGCCGCCCAAAAAAGGCGGAAACGGAGGGCGAAATGGACGTGATCGGGCTGAAGAACTGTGACGGGACGCGCCGGGCGCTGCGCGCGCTGACGGATGCGGGAATCGCACATCACTTCCGCGACATCCGCGAAAACCCGCTTTCGCGCGAGGAAGTTTCCGCGCTTTTGCGTGATCTCGGCGAGGCGGCCATCAACCGCCGCTCCACCACATGGCGCGGGCTCGATGAAGCCGCCCGCGCGGGTGATGCGGCCGATCTGATCCTGGCGCATCCAACCCTGATGAAGCGCCCGGTCATTTTCTCGGGCGGACGATACAGGCCGGGATGGGGCGATGGCCTGCAAGCGCTTCTGCTTGGCAAGGGCGGCTGAGGGCATTATTGCACTGCCACAGGCAAAAGGAGGCTGGCCATGCGCAATGCGGCACTGATGCTCGGGGTTATCGGCGGGATCGTCGGCATGATCATCGGCTTTTTCAGCTATGGTTATACCGAGCTTGTGGATTGGGCGAGCAGCGAGCTTGGAGAAGACAAGCCGGAGATCCTGAAGCAGGTGGAAAATGTCTGGCTGATCCGCTCCGTCAGCCTGCTGGCGCCGCTCCTGGCGATCGGCGGCGGCGCGATGGCCCATGCACGGCCGATGATTGCCGGGCTGATGCTGATCGTGGCTTCGGGCGGCATGTATTATGCCTTCGGCTTCAACGTGTTCACCATGTTCCCGATCGCCATGTGCGCGCTGGGCGGCATCCTCGCCCTGGCGGCGAAAGAGCCCGATCCGCGCTGAACGGGTTTCAGGCAGGTATCGGGGCGCGCCGCCGCAGCAGCTGATCGAGCGAAATCGGCCCCGCGCCTCTCAGGAGCGGTATTGCAAGCACCGTGATCCACAGCAGCCGCTGATCCATGATGGCGCTGTCCGATGCGCGGTCGAACCAGGCGCCCAGGGTTTCGGGGCTCTCGATCACGCCGTGGCCGTAGAGATCCGTAAGCGTCTGGACGATCACGAAGCCGATCATGCCGAGGGCCGCGAGGCGGGTGAGCAGTCCCAGCACGAGAAGCGCCGGCAGGATGAATTCGGCCCAGGTGCCAAGGATGGTGACGGCCCAGTGCCAGTCCGAAAGGGCCGTTTCGTCATAGCCGGCGGCTTCATAGGCGCGCGGGAAGATCTGGCCGAAGGCCCCGGCCGAGGGGCGGAAGATGCCGGTGATTCCGTCGCCGAGCTTGAGGCTGGCGGAATTCCAGTAATAGACGAGCAGCGTCGCGGCGAAGGTGAAGCGGGCGAGCGTGGGCAGGAACCAGGGCTCGAGCAGGCGGGTGAGCCCGGCGAAGAATCTGTCATGGAGATCGATCAGGAATTTCATGTTTCGCTGTCCCTGGTGAGAATGGAGGTGATGGCGCCGCCTTCCAGAAGAAGTGCGAGCGTGTCGGCGAGATCGAAGCCGGCGGCATCCCCCTCGGCCTTTTCGAGTGCTTCGCCAAGGCTTGCACCGGCCATGAGCGCCTCGATGAAAGCAGCGCTCCCGGCGGGGAGACACTGCGGGGCGGGATCAAACCCGGGCCTTGTGATCAGCACGTCCTCGGCGCGCATCTCAGGCATGGGCGCGCCTTCCTCGCTGTTCGCCAGCCAGATCGAAAAGACGGGCCATTGCGAGCGCAGGAGGCGCACAGCCGGCGCCAGCGAGAAGCGCACCGAGAGAAGATCTTCGGGCGGGATGGCCGCCAGAGCATCGGGCGCGATCGGCCGGGTATCGGTCGCGTGACAGGCTTCCCGCAGCATCAGTTCGAGGCGGGCGACATCGGGAAGGTATCCCAGATGCCTCACTGGCGCGAAGCCTTCGAGAAAGGCCGGCATCTGATCGCCATAGAGCATGAGGATGGGCGATTTCGGCGGATGGGCGCGCAGGAACACGCCGGCCATCGCGGTGAAGAATTCATCCCCCACCAGCTTGCGCACCACCGGGAAGGCCACCCCGAGCGCTTCCGTGAGGCTCACGGCCACGTTGTTGCGATAGACATCGAAGCGCTTTCCCGCCGGGGCGCCGGAGGGGCTTGTGAGGCTCGCGGGCGCCGGCCGATCGGGATCGAGCAGGGCTTTGGTGAAGGCCGCCTGCGATATGCCCCCGCTCATGCGGCCACCTTTTCGAGGTGCCTGGCCGCGCGCGCGGCCTCGCCGGCGAGCACCGGCCACTCGGGCACATCGTTATCCCATTCGATCAGCACCGGCAGCGGGCCGGATCGCGCAAGCGTATGATCCAGAAGCGCCCACACGGGATCGGCGATCTCGCGCCCGTGGCTGTCGATCAGGAGGGGCGCGCCTTCGTCATCGCCGTCCTCGTCATGCCCGCCGAGGTGAATTTCGCTCACCGCGCCGATTGGAAAATCATCGATATAGGCGCGCGGATCGGTTTGCTGGTTCGTGGCAGAGACGAAGACATTGTTCACATCGAGCAGAAGCCCGCAGCCCGTGCGCCGGGCCACCTCGCGCAGGAAATCGGTCTCGCTCATCTCGCTTTCGGCGAAGGCGAGATAGGTGGAGGGGTTTTCCAGAAGCATCCGGCGGCCGATCGCCTCCTGCAGTTCATCGATATGATCGCAGACGCGGGCAAGGGTGGCTTGGGTATAGGGGAGCGGCAGAAGATCGTTCAGGAAGGCGCCTTCATGGGTGGACCATGCGAGATGCTCCGAGAACGAGGCCGGCCGGAGCCAGCCCACGAGATGCGCGAGCCGCGAAAGATGTTCGGGATCAAGCCGCCCCTCGCCGCCGATCGAAAGCCCCACTCCATGCACCGAGATGGGAAAACGCCCGGCGAGGTGGCGCAGCTGCGCAAGCGGCCGCCCGCCATCGCCCATGTAATTCTCGGCGTGGATCTCGAGCCAGCAAACGGGGCCGGGATCGGCAAGGATATCGCTGTAGTGCTGCGGCTTGTAACCGACGCCCGGGCCGGGCGGCAGGCTTTCCGGTGTGTGGTTCGCGTCGTCGCGCATGGCCGGGCTCCCTTTACTTGCAATCGTGATAAACAAGGTAATCGCCCGGCCCCGCCTGCAAAGGAAGCGGGGCCGTTCGGTGTCAGGAAGGGATATCGCGATCAAGCTCGGTGAGAGAGCCCTTGCGATTGCCCGGAAGGGTGATGCTCTCGCAGGTGCCGGCGGGCACGAGCTTGAAGGCATTGCCCTGGTAATCCACCTTCGAGGTGCCGGCGCAGGTGGTGCCGGGGCCGGCCTTGCAATCGTTCTGGCCGGCAAGTGCGACGCCATAGCACTTTTCCTTGCCTGCAGCTGCGGCAGGGGTGGATGTGGAGGCCACGGCGGCGGCGACGGCGCCGGCAATGGCGATGGCTTTCATGTGGTTGGACATGCGGATCGTTCCTTGTAATTGTTTCATCATGCTGCCGAGTGGCGGCAGGTGAAGGCTATGAAACAGGCCCGCTCACACGCTACTCACAACGCCGTGCTTCACGGCTCCGTTATGCAGACCTTGGATGAAAATTCCGAAATTGCGGGGTTTCCGCCGGTTTGTTACAGGCGATCGGCATCTGAAAGGCGGATTGTTACAGCCGGCCTGCGGCCGAGGGATCTTCCGGATGCGGTTCCACCCCGGTTGGATCCTTGTGAAGGATCACGTCGCATTCAGGATGTGCCTTCAGGATCGCCCGGCGCAGGGCGGCGCCGGTGGCATGGGCCTCGTCCAGTGTCTGGGAGCCGTCCATCTCGATATGCAGGCTCACGAAAACCCTGGGGCCCGCGGTGCGGGTGCGCAGATCGTGATAGCCGTCGATCCCCGGCCAGTTTCTCACGATTTCCTCGATGCTGGCAATCAGGGCGGGATCGGCGCGCCGATCCATCAGCGCATCGAAAGCGCCCTTGCCGATGCGGATCGCGGTGGTTGCCAGCATCGCGACGGCGGCGAGCGCCACCACGCTGTCCACCCCGGCAAGCCCGTATTGGCGTGAAACCCAGAGCGAGAGGATGGCGCCGACATTCGGCACGAGATCGCCGATGTAATGGGCCGAATCCGCCGCCACGACCCTGCTGCCCGTGCGCTTCACCACATGGCGCTGCCACAGAACAAGCGCGATCGTCAGCACGATCGAAATCCCCATGACAGCCATCCCCTTGCCCTCCGCCTGCAGGGGGGGCGGGTTGTCGGAAAGAAGGCGCGAGATCGCGGCCGCAGCAATCACGCCTGACGATATGAGGATGAAGACGGCCTGCCCCAGCGCGGCGATATCCTCGGCCGAGCTGTGGCCGAAGGCATGATCCTCGTCCGGCGGGCGCGCGGCATAGAGAATGGCGGCAAGCCCTCCGAGTGAGATCAGGAGATCGAGCGCGCTGTCGGCGAGCGATGCGGCGACCGATAGCGCATTGGTTTCCCCGAGCGCCCAGAGCTTCAGCCCCGTCAGGATCAGCGCCACCACAACCGAGGCCAGCCCCGCGCGCAGGCTCAGCCTTCTGTATTCACTGCCGTCATGTGCCATACCAGCCATTGATCGGCGCTTTGGCGGGCATGGTCAATGCCGCTCCTGGGAAAAACTCCCATCACTGGTCTGCAAATATCCCCGCCGGAGGCAAGAAAGTTCCGCTCCCGCGATGCCGGCAAACTGCCGCCGGGATCATTTGCGGATTTCGCCTTCGTCCACGCCCCAGAGCGCCGCCTTCGGCGCCCAGCCGCTGTAGCCCCCCGCCTTCAGGCGGCACCAGTCCGGCAGGCATTTGCCGAGGCGCGCGATCACGCCAAGCTCCAGGCGCGCGGTGATCGGGGCCTCCGCATCCGGCTTCGTGCGCAGCGCCAGCATGTCCTCCTCCACCAGGACGGTGCGCACCCCTGAAAGCAGCGAGTAGTGAATCCACCCCCCCGCGCCGTCACGATCGCGCACCCGGCGCCAGTTGCCGAATTCCGCCGTGACCTGCAGGGGCATCCCCCGGCGCTTGAAGATCCAGTCGATCCGGTGCGTGAGGCTGGGACCGCGGCGCACATTCGCTTCGCTCGCCTTCAGCGAAACATAGCGCGGCAGCGGCAGGTTCGTCACCGGCCCCCGGGCCTGTGGCGCCGCGCCGTTCTGCGGTTGCGGCCTGTCGGCCCGGGCGGGCCCCGGGGGGGCGAGCAGAAGCATGAGCACCAGCCCGCACAGCAGCAGCGATTTCAGCATTCCGGCGCGATGTTCACGATCCTGCCCCTTCATATCGCCTCTTTCCTGCCTGATCCCTGTTTCCCGGGTTCTTGCGCCCCGGCCCGGCTTGGGCCACTGTGCCACCATGGGCCGGATTTGAAAAGAAGAAGGGAATGCCGCGATGCCATCCGATCGTCTGAGTGTTGTCGTGACGCGACGCCTGCCGGAAGCGGTTGAAACACGCCTGTGCGAGCTGTTCGATGCCCGCCTGCGCGAAGATGATGCGCCCATGAGCCGCGAAGAGCTCGTGGAGGCCATGCAGCAGGCGGAAGTGCTGGTGCCCACGATCACCGATCGGATAGATGCGGCCATGCTGGCACAGGCCGGCGATCAGCTTAAGCTCATCGCCAATTTCGGCGCCGGCGTGGATCACATCGATGTGGAGAGCGCGCGGCGGCGCGGGATACTCGTTTCCAATACGCCCGGGGTCGTCACCGAGGATACCGCCGACATGGCAATCGCCCTCATTCTCGCCGTCACCCGGCGCATCCCGGAGGGGCTGGCGCTCATGCAGTCGGGCGAATGGGAGGGCTGGGCGCCCACCGCCATGCTGGGGGGAAGGCTCGCGGGGCGGCGCCTCGGCATCCTCGGCATGGGGCGGATCGGACAGGCCGTGGCGCGCCGCGCCCGCGCCTTCGGCATGCAGATCCACTACCACAACCGCAAGCGCCTGCGCCCCGAGGTGGAAGCGGAATTCGAGGCGACATACTGGGAAAGCCTCGATCAGATGGTGGCGCGGATGGATATCATCTCCATCAATTGCCCGCACACGCCTTCCACCTTCCACCTGATGAATGCCCGCCGTCTGAAGCTGATGAAGCCCGAGGCGGTGATCGTGAACACTTCGCGCGGAGAGGTGATCGATGAAAACGCGCTCACAAGGATGCTGCGGGCCGGCGAGATCGCCGGCGCGGGGCTTGACGTTTTCGAACACGGAACCGAGATCAACCCCCGGCTGCGCGAGCTGAAGAACGTGGTGCTGCTGCCGCATATGGGCTCGGCCACGGTGGAGGGGCGCAACGAGATGGGCGAGAAGGTGATTCTCAACATCAGAACCTTCCAGGATGGCCACCGCCCGCCCGATCTGGTGGTGCCGGGCATGCTCTGAGAGCTTTGCGCGAACCCGTTGAAAACGGCCTCGGGAAATGAGGCGCATTTCGGGGGCGGGAAAGCCCCGGCACGCCTGGGCAGCAACGCCCCGGCACAGCACGTGATCGCTGCCGCCCGTTGCTCGATCGAGCGGCGAGCAATGCGAGGCTTTTCGGCTTTGCGGAAGTTCTGGAGGCGAGTACCGGAATCGAACCGGTGTACACGGATTTGCAATCCGGCGGAAGATTTTGAATAGTGGGCCGAAATTGTGCGGCAGACCGGCGGAACACAGCGGCAACAAAGCAAGAATGTGTGGCAGCGCTGTGCGGGCCGCGAGGACCAGGCTGATGGCGGACACGGTAAGCCCTGAAAAACGGTCGGCCATGATGGCGCGGATCGGCAGCAGGAACACGCAGCCGGAATTGCGTGTCCGCCGCATGGCTCATGCGCTTGGCTTCAGGTTTCGGCTTCACCGTCGTGACCTTCCGGGCACGCCGGACTTGGTGCTGCCGAAGTACCGGGTAGCCCTGTTCGTGCACGGCTGCTTCTGGCACCGGCATGAGGGCTGCCCGAAGGCCTACACACCCAAAAGCCGGGTCGATTTCTGGCAGGAGAAGTTTTCGGCCAATATCAAGCGGGACGCTCGCACAGCCGAAAAACTGCGGGCGATGGGGTGGACACCCGTAGTGATCTGGGAATGCGAAACCACTGATCCGGTGCGGTTGGCCGAAATCTTGAAGGAACGGATCAAGCGCCTTGGCGCCGTCGGACCAGATCCAGAAAAGCTCTGAACGGCATGAGCCATCCCGTCGCAGCCGGGCCGTAGGCACCATGCAGCGCGACCGGCACCACAAGCCGGAGCCGGTGCCGCTTCATTTCGGTCATCTGGTTGTCGGAAATCCCCGGTTGGAGCGTCAGCAGGTGCTTCTCGTCGATCCGGGCAGCTTCGGCCAGCACCTGACGCCATCTGTCCTTCAGCGTCGACTTGACGCCCAGCATGGCAAGAAGGCCTGCATCGAACGCCGGGTCGTGGTATTCTGCAGCTCCGGGAAACAGAAAGTCCGGCTTCGACCTGCCTTCGGTCTGCGCTCCGCGCTCGTATCGCAGCCCCCATGCCCTTACCGCCGCCTCGACGTGGTTCTCGAGCGACAGCCCCATGCGCGATTTCCGCCGGTTCAGCACCGACAGCGCGGTGGACACGAATGCATCCACGTCCGGCTCGCCGTCCTCGAGGAAACCGGCACGAATCCGTGAGCCGAGGTAGGCGCGCTCGAGGCGGCGAAACAGCGCCTCTTCGAATTCCAGCCAGGCAAGCAGAGCGGTGTCGGGATCGTCGCGCGGGTCCGGCGCCTCGGCATTGTCGCGGGCAAGTTCGGAT
>JALVEX010000306.1 GCA_027030435.1 Paracoccaceae bacterium | reverse complement strand
GCCGGAGGCTGATCTGGAATCTGATGAGAGCGAATCATTCGACGAGGCGGACGAAGAAGGTCAGATAGACCAAGCTGAAATTAAACCTGAAGGCGATGAGAAGTTCGATAAAGTCGTCTCCAAGCCACGTAAGAAAGAAAAACCTCCCAAACAAAGCATTATGGAGCGCTTTGCTGTAAGTAAAGGCTTCCAAAAGGATCACAATAGCCGCTACTTCGACAGACATGGAAACTGGATCGTAAAGTCTAGCGGCAGCCTGTTTCCTTGGGAGCAAAGATCGGCGACTGGCGAGGTCACTCGCCATTACTGGCCGAAGGATCATTGCCTAGAACGCGAACCACTCCAACTTGAAGCTGAAGTCTGGAGTATCGTCGAAAAATACCCGGATAGCTATGTGCTGGTCCTCTCGGACCCCGAGGGCAAACCATTAGAAATTACGGGCGAAAGCCTACGCGAAATGCAGGAGCGCGGAGAACTTACCCTGCACCCTTCAACCTACCGCCTAGTGTATGAACATGACGCAGACGCATAAGAAAAAACTGATCGAAGTTGCTATTCCTCTGGAGGCTATCAACGCCGCTTCGGCGCGGGAGAAGTCGATCCGCCATGGCCATCCCTCCACTTTGCATCTGTGGTGGGCGCGCCGTCCTCTGGCGGCTTGCCGGGCGGTGCTGTTTGCGCAGCTGGTGGATGATCCGTCCAGCCACCCGGACGAATTCCCAACCCCCGAGGCGCAGGAGGCCGAGCGCAAGCGGCTCTTCGGCATCATCGAGGAGTTGGTGAAATGGGAAAACTCGACCAATGAAGAGGTGCTAGAACGCGCCCGGGAAGAAATCCGCAAGAGCTGTGGCGGAGAGCTGCCGCCCGTTTATGACCCGTTCTCGGGAGGTGGCTCGATTCCGCTGGAGGCGCAGCGGCTGGGGCTGCCGGCCCATGGTTCTGACCTCAACCCGGTGGCGGTGATGATCGGCAAGGCGATGATCGAGATTCCGCCGAAATTCAAGGACCAGCCGCCGATCCATCCGGGGATCAAGGAGCGCAGCTTTTACCGCAATGCCGAAGGGCTGGCCGAGGATGTGAAATATTACGGCGAATGGATGCGCGAGAAGGCGTGGGAGCGCATCGGGCATCTCTACCCGCAGGTGGACCTGCCCGCGGAATATGGCGGCGGCAAGGCTACGGTGATCGCCTGGATCTGGGCGCGCACGGTGCCCAGCCCCGATCCGGCCTTTGCCGATGTGCAGGTGCCGATCGCCTCGTCTTTCCTGCTGTCGTCGAAAAAGGGCAAGGAAGCCTGGATCGAGCCCATCGTGGACCGCGCCGCCAAGACCATCACCTACCGCATTCGCACAGGCGGCACCAAAGAGGATTGGGCCAGAGCCAAGGAAGGCACCAAGCAGGGGCGCGGAGCGCATTTCCGCTGCTTGCTGTCCGATACCGCGATCACGCCAGACTATGTAAAGGCCGCCGGGCGAGAGGGGCGCATGGGCCAGACCCTGATTGCCATCGTGGCCGAGGGGAAAGGTGGCCGGGTTTATGTGGAACCTGATGCGGATCATGTGAAAACCGCTTTTTCCGAGAAACCAAAATGGCGGCCAGAAACACCATTACCCAATGATATGCGTGCATTTTGGACGCCCCCTTATGGCCTCACCACCTTCGGAGACCTGTTCACCGACCGGCAGTTGGTGGCGTTGAACACGTTTTCCGATCTGGTGCATGAGGCGCGCGAGGTGATCGAGCGCGACGCGCTCGCCTCCGGCCTCTCCGACGACCCCACCCCGCTCCGCCAGGGCGGCAAAGGCGCCAAAGCCTACGCCGAAGCTGTGAGCGTGTATTTGGGGTTTGCGGCTGATCGGGCAGCTGACGCATGGAGTGCGCAAGTTAGCTGGCGACATTCGGTTCAAGCATCCCGGAGCACATTTGCGCGACAAGCAATTCCGATGGTTTGGGATTATGTTGAACTGAATCCATTCAGCACCAGCAATGGCAACTGGAGAGATGCATGCGTTGAATGGGTTCAGAAGTCCTTGGGTGCATTTTGTCCTGCTGCCGATGGAAACATTAGTCAAGGTGATGCCCAGACGGTATCCATTCCGACCGGCGCAGTAATATCTACGGACCCGCCCTATTACGACAATATCGGCTATGCCGATTTATCGGACTACTTTTTTGTTTGGTTGCGCCAACATGTAAAGCAGGTGTTTCCGAACCTTACAGCCACCATAGCAGTGCCGAAATCTGAAGAGCTTGTTGCGACGCCTTATCGCCATGGTGGCAAGGAAGCTGCCGAAACATTCTTCTTGGAC
>JALVEX010000305.1 GCA_027030435.1 Paracoccaceae bacterium | reverse complement strand
GGACCCTCGCCATGCGGCTGATCATATTCATCAATGCTTCCATCCTGGTGCTTGGCGCGTGTCTGATGGCGCTCGATGCGCTCTTCTTTCGCGAGACGGCGGGGCTGTTTGCCGAAGCGGCGCTGATGACGGGCGCGCTCGGGCTGATGCTCGGCGTTGCCTCCTGGTCCTCCACGCCCGAGATCGCCACCCGCGAAACCTTCCTCCTCACCGCGAGCGTCTGGATCACGGCGGCGCTCTTCGGCATGCTGCCGCTCTACATGTGGGAGCTTTCCTTCACCGATGCCTTCTTCGAATCCATGTCGGGGATCACCACCACCGGCTCCACGGTGATGAGCGGGCTCGATTCCACCCCCCGCGGCATCCTGTTCTGGCGCGCGGTGCTGCAATGGATGGGGGGGATCGGCTTCATCGTCACCGGCATGGCGCTTCTGCCGATCCTGAAGGTGGGGGGGATGCAGCTCTTTCGCACCGAAAGCTCGGACCAGGGGGAGAAGCTCCTCAAGAGCTCGGCCCTTTACGCCGCCGCCACGGCTTCCGTCTATATCGGGCTCACGCTGGCCTGCATGCTGGCCTATCACGCCGGGGGCATGAGCATCTTCGATGCGGTGGTGCACGGGCTGACCACGCTTTCTTCCGGCGGGTATTCCAATTACGACGCCTCCTTCGGCCATTTCCAGAGCCACACCCTGCAATGGACGGCCACCCTCTTCATGCTCTGCGCCGGCATCCCCTTCGCCTGGTTCATCCTCGCCTTTCAGAAGGGCCGGTTCGCCAGCGAGCAGGTGCGTGCCTATCTGCTGCTGCTGGCCGTGGTCATCGTGCTGCTGACGCTCTGGCGGGTGATGGTGCGCGGCGCGGGGCTCGAGGAAAGCCTGCGTCTCGTCGCCTTCAACGTGGTGTCCGCCGTCACAACCACCGGCTACGCCACCGCCGATTACACCACCTGGGGCGGCACCGCCACGGTGGCCTTCTTTCTGCTGACGGCCATGGGCGGCTGCACCGGCTCCACCGCCGGCGGCGCCAAGATGATGCGCTGGATCGTGCTGGCGCGCGCCGTGCACCAGCGCCTGCGCCAGCTGCGCTTTCCCCACGGGATCTTCCCGATCCGCTATGAAGGCCGGCGGCTGGAGGCGAATGTGCTCGATGGGGTGGTGGCCTTCTTCATCTTCTACATCCTCACCATCGGCGTGCTGGCGGTGCTCCTCGGCCTGATCGGCCTCGATTTCTCCACCGCCACCAGCGGCGCTCTAACGGCCGTGGCCAACGTGGGCCCCGGCGTGGGCGAGATCATCGGCCCGGCGGGCAATTTCGCGCCTCTGCCGGATTCGGCGAAATGGCTGATCGCTGCGGGCATGTATCTGGGGCGCCTCGAGATGATGACCGTCTATGCGCTGCTGACGCCCGTTTTCTGGCGCGGCCTCTGAGCGCGGCCCGCGCCATTTCGCAGCTTTCGCCCTTTTCCCCGCGCCCGATCCGTGCGATAGGAGCGTGCCAAACGAACCTTCCCCTCTCGCTCTCAAAGGAGCCGCCCCATGGAAATTCGCGAGGCCCTCACCTTCGATGACGTGCTGCTCGTCCCGGCCGCTTCCTCCGTGCTGCCCGCCACGGCCGATACCACCACCCGCGCCAGCCGCAACATCACCATGAACATTCCGCTCCTGAGCTCTGCCATGGATACGGTGACGGAAGCGCGCATGGCGATCGCCATGGCCCAGGCCGGCGGCATGGGGGTGATCCACCGCAATCTCGGCATCGAGGAGCAGGCCGAGGAGGTGCGCCGCGTCAAGCGCTTCGTGAGCGGGGTGGTCTACAAGCCGATCACGCTGCGCCCCGATCAGACCCTGGCCGACGCCAAGGCGCTGCAGGCGCGCTATCGCGTCACCGGCTTCCCGGTGGTGGACGAAAGGGGCCGCGTGCTCGGCATCGTCACCAACCGCGACATGCGCTTTGCCAGCGATGACGCCACGCCCGTTTCGGTGATGATGACATCGGATGATCTCGCCATCCTGCGCGAGCCCGCCGATCTCGAGGAGGCCAGATCCCTGATGCAGGCGCGGCGTATCGAGAAGCTCCTCATTACCGATGAAAAGGGCCATCTCACCGGGCTGATGACGCTGAAGGATCTGGAGCAGGCGGTGCTCAATCCCCAGGCCTGCAAGGATGATCTCGGCCGCCTGCGCGCGGCGGCGGCCACCACCGTGGGGGATGCGGGCTTTGCCCGCTCGCAGGCGCTGGTGGAAGCGGGGGTGGACATGATCGTGATCGATACCGCCCACGGCCATTCCGAGGGCGTGGCGCAGGCGGTGG
>JALVEX010000304.1 GCA_027030435.1 Paracoccaceae bacterium | reverse complement strand
CCGAACGATGTGCTGGTGGAGGGCGGCAAACTGGCCGGGATCCTTCTCGAAGGCCTGCCGGGAGGGGCGCTGGCCATCGGCATCGGCGTCAATCTCGCCACCGCTCCCGCGCCCGAGCGGCTCGAAACCGGCGCCACCGCCCCGGTGGCGCTCGCCCAGCACGTGCCCGGCATCGGGGCGGAGGATTTCCTGGCGCTGCTGGCAAGCGCCTATGGCGCGCGCGAGGAAAGCTTCATGACCTTTGGCTTCGCCCCGATCCGCGCCGCCTGGCTTGCCCGCGCCGCGCGGCTCGGCGAAGAGATCACCGTGCGCCTGCCGCGCGAAACGATCACCGGCATCTTCAAGGATGTGGACGAGGACGGCCAACTTGTCCTATCAACCCCCGGGGGCACGAGGCGCTTCGCGGCGGGCGAGGTTTTCTTCTGAAAGGAGCGGCCATGCTTCTGGCGATCGACTGCGGCAATACCAATACCGTCTTCTCGCTCTGGGACGGCGAGAAATTCCTCTGCACGCTGCGCACCAGCACCGAGCACCAGCGCACCGCCGATCAGTATTTCGTCTGGCTCGATACGCTCCTGCGCCATCACGGCATCCCGCTCGATGTGGATGCGGTGGTGATCTCCTCCACCGTGCCGCGCGTGGTGTGGAATCTGCGCGTCTTCGCCGATCGCTACTGCGGCTGCCGGCCCCTCGTGGTGGGGCGGCCCGATTGCCTGCTGCCGGTGGATGTGCGGGTGGACGCGGGCACGCAGGTGGGGCCCGACAGGCTGGTCAATACCGTTGCCGGCTTCGATCGCCACGGCGGCGATCTGATCGTGGTCGATTTCGGCACCGCCACCACCTTCGATGTGGTGGATACCGACGGCGCCTATATCGGCGGCGTGATCGCGCCCGGGGTCAATCTCAGCCTCCAGGCGCTCCATGAGGCGGCCGCCGCGCTGCCGCATGTGGATGTGACCAAGCCCGAGCGCGTGATCGGCACCAATACGGTTGCCTGCATGCAATCGGGGGTGTTCTGGGGCTATGTGGGGCTCATCAACGGCATCTGCGAGCGGATCAAGGCCGAAAGGGGCCGGAAAATGAAGGTTATTTCCACCGGGGGGCTTGCGCCCCTGTTCCAACAGGGCCATGCCCTCTTTGACACATTTGAAGATGATCTGACGATGCACGGGCTGACCGTGATCCACAAATACAACAAGGACCGGGGCAACATATGAGCCAATCCGAAAAGAACGACGCGAAGAAAGCGAAGAATCCCGCGAAGGGGAAGGCCGCAAATGGCGGCCGTGGCCGGGGCCGGCGCGGCGGCGGCCGGGGCAAAAAGAATGAACGCCTGATCTTCCTGCCCCTTGGCGGTGCCGGCGAGATCGGCATGAACTGCTATGTCTATGGCTATGGCGAGCCCGGCCGCGAGCGGCTGATCGTCGTGGATCTCGGGGTCACGTTCCCCACCATGGACGGCACGCCGGGCGTGGATCTCATTTTCGCCGATGTCGCTTGGCTGGTGGAGCGGCGCGCTCAGATCGAGGCGATCTTCATCACCCATGCCCATGAGGATCACATCGGCGCGGTGAGCCTGCTGTGGGATCAGCTGCGGGTGCCGGTTTATGCCCGCCCCTTCACCGCCCATATCGCGCGGCGCAAGATGGAGGAACGCGGCGAATCGCCCGACGAGGTGATCACAGTGCGCCCCTGGCCGGAGATGATCGAGGCGGGGCCGTTTTCCGTCTCCTTCGTGCCGATCTCGCATTCGATCCCCGAAAGCTCCGGCCTCGTGATCGATACCCCCGCGGGTCGGGTGGTGCACACGGGCGATTTCAAGCTCGATGAAACCCCCGTCGAGGGCGAGCCCTTCGATCCCGATCTCTGGGCCGAGATCGCCGCGCCGGGCGTGCAGGCGCTGGTGTGCGATTCCACCAATGTGTTCACCGAGCGGCCCAACAGATCGGAGATGAGCGTCGGCCCCGAGATCCGCAAGCTGGTGGCGGGCGTCGGGGGGATGATGGTGGCCACCACCTTCGCCTCCAATGTGGCGCGGCTCAAAACGCTCGCCGATGCCGGCATCGCGGCGGGGCGCAAGGTCTGCCTCATGGGGCGGGCGATGCAGCGGATGATCGAGGCGGCGCGCGAGACCGGGGTCGTCACCGATTTTCCCGCCACCATCAGCCCGGAGGAGGCGAAGGACGTGGCGCGCGAGAAGCTGATGCTGATCGTCACCGGCAGCCAGGGCGAGCGGCGCGCGGCCTCCGCCCAGCTGGCGCGCGGCAAGTATCAGGGGATCAGCCTGAAGGAGGGCGATACCTTCCTCTTCTCCTCCAAGACGATCCCCGGCAACGAGCGCGGCGTGATCGCCATCATGAACGCCTTCTCCGAACTGGGGGTGGACGTGATCTCGGAAGACATGTCGATCTTCCATGTCTCGGGCCACGCCAACCGCCCCGATCTCGAGCGCATGCACGAGATCGTCCGCCCGAAGATGCTGATCCCCATGCACGGCGAACACCGCCACCTGCGCGAGCATGTGAAAGTCGCCCGCGCCAAGGGGCTTCAGGCCGAGGTGGTGACCAACGGCATGATGGCCGATATCGGCGGCGAGCGCCCGAAGATCGTCGAGCATGTGGAGGCGGGGCGCATCTATCTCGATGGCAAGGTGCAGATCGGCGCGCTCGATGGCATCGTGCGCGATCGCCTGCGCCTCGCGATGAACGGCCATGTCGCGGTTTCGCTCATTCTCGAGGGCGACGAGCCCCTCGGCGAGCCCTGGGTGGAGATCATGGGGCTGAGGGATATCGATCGCTCCGGCGCGCCGCTCGCGGAGCTGATCGAGGCGGATCTCGATCAGCTCCTGCAGCGCGCCGATGCCCGCACGCTTCACAATGACGAAAAGCTCGAAGAGACCCTGAAGCGCGCGGTGCGCCGCCTGGTGAGCGACGAGATCGGCAAGAAGCCGGAGGTCACGGTGATCATCAGCCGCCTGGAATAGACTCCCTTCTGCCCAGTCACCTGCGCACCGGCCGCTTCCCGCGCCTGCTTGCATCACTGGTCCGCAAATATCCCCGCCGGAGGCATCCTGCCGGAGCCATTGCGCGTATGGGCCGGATCCTGGGATACGGGGGCCACAAGGCCGGCGCTCCGGCGCTCAGCCCTCCTGCCCGCGTATGGCGCGCACCAGATCCTTCAGCGTGGCAATCGGCGTTGAGCCATCGCCGCGGAAGGCGAGATGGCGGCTTGTGTAGCAGGCGTTGAAAGCTTCGGCGAAGGCGCGCAGCGCTTCGAAATCCCGGAAATCCTCGCCATGGGGGTAGATCCAGCGCCCGAAACGCTGCCAGAGGCGGGCGCTTTCCCGCAGGCCGATGCCCTCGGGCGGCACCAGCCCGAGGCCGAGGCTTGCCGCGCCCGCTTCCCCGAGCGCGCCGATCAGCCCCCGCACCAGCGCCCGCTTGATCCGGTGATCGCCGTCGTCGAGCGCGCGCATGAGGTCGATGCGGAAATTCAGCCGCGCCGGATCCGCGATCAGGCTGGCAAATCCCCGGACCGCGCCGCCTCCGCCCTCCCGGATCACGCCAACCGGGCATTGATCGAGCCAGGCCGGGGAAAACGGCCCTTCGATGAAATGCCTTTCCCCATCCGGGTGAGCCTTGCGCCATTCCCCGTTCATCCGCGCAAGCGCCGCGTGGCGGGCCGGATCATGGGGCGGCAGCCAGAATTCGAAGCCCGCTTCGCCAGACGCGCCATTCCCGCCATCCCCGCCATCCCCGCCCGGCCCCGTGGGCGTGGCGGGAAGCGGAATGCGGGCCTCGTCGCCGATCCGTTGCAGCACAAGCCCGAGCTCGCGCCCGAGCGGGCGGAAGGCGTCGGTGACGGCATGGAACACCGGTCGCCTTCCGGCCCGTGCGGCGGCATCGGCGAACTGCCAGGCGATTTCGCGCTGGCTCATGGGCGGGCCGGCAGGATCGCCAAGTGCGATCCACGATCGCCCGGCGGCGCGAAAGGCGATGAAGGCGTCCGCCTCGTCGGGCATGAAGAAATCCTTGTCGCCGGTAAGGGCGAGGGTCGCCTCGGGGGGTGGGGCGCCCGTGCCATCGCCGGCGCGCGCTTCGAGGATGGCACGGGCCCTGGCACGGGCCTGCGGCGTGGGCTTCACGATGCGCGCGCGGCGCGGCTCGAGAGCGAGGTAGACGAGGCCGAAGGTGAGCAGGGCGGCGGCGAACAGCCCGGCGCGCATGGCCCGCGGCATGCCGGCCAAGGCGCCCGGGCGCATCCAAACATCCGTCGCATAGGGGGTGGCGGCATGAATGAGGGCAAGGAGCGCGATCACCCCGATCAGGATCCCGCCGACGAGGGCAAACCATGAGAGGGTGAAGAGATTGCGCGTCAGCCGGCCATGGCGGAAGAATTCGTGGCGCAGCGGCCACAGCAGCAGCGCGGCAAGCGCGAGAACGAGCGCGCTTTTCACATCGAGCCCGTTCAGGAGCGAGGCGATAATGGCGGCCAGAAGGGTTGCCTGGGTCAGCCAGTAGGCGGCTGAGCTGCGCCGGATCAGCCCCTGGGCAAGCAGGATCAGAAGCGCCCCGAGCGCCGCCGAGAGCATGGCGCCGCTCTCCATCAGGAAGGCGACGAGCCAGCTTTCGCGCACCGCGCCCTCGGGGCGCACATCGGGAAGCACCGACATCAGGATGAGGTAGATCCCGAGCCCGAAGACGGCGCTTCCCGTCACCTTCGGGGTGATGGCGCTGATCGCCCGGCTGATGGGCTGGAACCACTCGGGCGTGGCCCCCAGCATCCGCGCGATCGGCCCGGAGGCGAGGCGCGCCTCGTTGAGCGCCACCACGATCATCGCCAGCACGAAGGGCAGGATGTAGTAGATCATGCGGAAAAGGAGGAGCGCGGCGGCGAGCTTGTCCACCGGCATCTCCCCCGGCATCGCCGCCACGATGATCCCCTCGAACACCCCCACGCCGCCCGGCACATGGCTCGCCACCCCCGCCACCATGGCCACGGCGAAAACCGCGAGGAAGGTGATGAAATCCGGCCCCCCGTCGGGCAGGAGGATGTAGAGCGTGGCGGCGGCCATGGTGGTATCCACCACCGAGAAGAAGAGCTGCCCGAGCAGAAGGCGCGGGCGCGGGAAGGGGATCACGAGGCGGCGCAGGCGCAGCCGCCGGCCGGTGAGCGATCCCCAGGCGAGGAAGGCGAGGGTCAGCGCAAGCACCGCGCCCGCGCCCTCGCGGATGGTGAGCCCCGTCCAGCTGACGACACCGGCGAGCGCGCCTGGGTGCAGCATGAGCGCAAACAGCCCGATCACCGTGATTCCGAGGCCGAAGGCGAGGGAGACGAAGGTGGAGATCGCGGCCACCTCGAAGGCGTTGAGCCCGTAGGCGGAGTAGATGCGGTAGCGCACCGCGCCCCCCGAAACAGCCCCCACCCCCACGGTATTGCCGAAGGCATAGCCGAGGAAGCCGCCGACGATCACCGCCCTGAGCGGCACATGGCGGCCGAGGTAGCGCAGGGCGGACCAGTCATAGCCGATCAGCGCGCCGTAGCCGGCGGCGGTGGTGGCAAGGGCGGCGAGGAGTTTGCCGGGTGGCTTGGCGCGCGCCTCGGAGATGACGGCGCGCATGTCCAAGGGGCCGAGCACATGGGCAAGCGCCAGCGCGCCGGCCACGAACAGCCCGATCCCGAGCAGCACCGGCAGGAGCGTGCGCAAGCGGCTCTGCCAGGGGGAAGGGCCCGAGGGCTCCCGTGCCTGCGCCTCCGCTTCATTGCGCGTTCTGCCTGATGATCCGGTGTTCACTTTCCGGGTGCTCCCTTTCCTGCGCCGCTTATAGCGCGAAGCGGGGGCGGCGGAACGAAAAAACGGCCCCCGAAGGGGCCGCTCTTCCTGCTCATGCCTGCGGCGCGGGCCGGATCAGTTGGAAAGATCCTTGCCCGGCAGCTTCGCGCCGACGAAAAGCGATGTGCCCTGGCGGTTGACGCGCAGCAGCAGCGCGCTCTTGCCATCGGCCTTCGCTTCGCGGATCGCGGCGGCGAGATCGGCCGGGCTCTTCACTTCCCGATCGCCCGCCATCTCGATCACGTCGCCGACCCTGAGCTTGTCGGCGTTCGGCCCCTCGGGATCGACGGAGCTGACGACAACCCCGCCCTGATCCTCGGCAAAGCCGAAACGCTGGGCGTTCTCGGGCGTCAGCGGCTCGACCTCGATGCCAAGCGCGCTCGGCGCAGCCTTGCCCAGCGCCTTGGCGCTCGCGGCGAGCTTCTCGGGCGAGAGCGTGCCGATGGTCACGTCAAGCCTGCGCTCCTTGCCGTCACGCATCACCACCAGCTCGGCCTTCCGGCCGGGCTCGATGCCCGCGATCAGGGTGGGAAGCTCCTTCATCTCCCCGATCTTCTCGCCATTGACTTCGAGGATCACGTCGCCGGGCTCGATGCCCGCGGCCTTCGCGGGGCTGTCGGGCTGCACATCGGCCACCAGCGCGCCCCTGGCCTCGTCAAGCCCGAGCGCCTCGGCGATCTCGGGCGTCACCACCTGGATCTGCACCCCGAGCCAGCCCCGTGTCACGCTGCCATGATCGCGCAGCTGGGCGACGACCTTCTTCACCGTATCGGCCGGGATCGCGAAGCCGATCCCCACCGAGCCGCCCGAGGGGCTGAAGATCGCGGTGTTCATGCCCACGATCTCGCCCTTCGTGTTGAACAGCGGGCCGCCCGAATTGCCGCGGTTGATGGCGGCGTCGGTCTGGATGTAGCTGTCATAGGGGCCGGAATGGATGTCGCGGCCGAGGGCGGAGATGATGCCCGCCGTCACCGTGCCGCCAAGCCCGAAGGGGTTGCCGATGGCGATCACCGCATCGCCGACCCGGAGCTTGGAGCTGTCGGCGAAGCTGACGGTGGGGAGATCATCCACATCGCCCTCGATCTTCAGGAGCGCCACATCCGTCAGCGGATCCGTGCCCACCACGCGGGCATCGAACTTGCGCCCGTCCTTGAGGGTGACGGTGATGCTTTCGGCATGCTCGACAACGTGGTTGTTGGTCACGATCTCGCCATCGGGGCTGATGATGTAGCCCGAGCCGAGCGCCGTGCCCTGGCGGGGCGGCTGCTGGGGCGCGGGGCCGGGCTGGAGCGGCGGGAATCCCGGGGGCAGCTGGAAGCCGGGGGGCAGCTGGAAGTTCGGCACGCCAGCGCCGGGCATGGCGGCCTGTTTCACCTTCACCTCGATGAAGACGACCGCCGGCGAAACCTGTTCCACCAGATCGGCGTAGCCTTCGGGGGGCGCATAGGCCTCGGCCATGGGCGCGGTTGCGCCGAGCGTGCCCGCGGCCAGCGCGCCCGCGAGCATCAGGGCGCGCAGCGAAGTGCCTGCGATCCTGTTCGTTCTTGTCAGTCCTGAGAGCATGTCTTTCCTCCTTGGCGGATGTTCCTTTCCGCGGTTGCTCATGGGTTGTCCCTGTTCTGTGTTCATCTGGGGTTTCCTGCCTTGTGCATCGGATACGCACGCGGTGCGCGGGTGGCAGCCGGGGATGGCTTGCCGGCAATGCCGGCCGGGAATCTGGTGCCCCGTGAGTGGGTAATGCATTCCCGCGCCGATCACCCCGACTGCCGATAATCCCACATAAGCCCCCGGCTTTGCGCCGGGCTGTCCGGGGGGTTACAAATCCGTAAGGATGAAAATGAGGCCGCCGCGGGCCAGACGCGCGCCGAGGCAGCCAATGCGGGCGGCGGAACCTTGCGCAACGGTAAGCTTCTCCCCATTTCGCTGTAAGGTGGCGCTGCCATGAAGGCGGGGCAGGGGGCAACGAAACGAGAGGCGGGCAGCAACATGAAGAAACGGGAGAAGCCATGAAGATCCTGATCGCCGAGGATGACGAGCAGACGGCCCAGTATCTGCGCAGGGGGCTCGAGGCCGAGGGGCATGTGGTCGATCACGTGGCCGACGGGCGCGAGGCGCTGATGCAGGCCACGATGCAGCCCTATGATCTGTTCGTCATCGATCGCATGATGCCGGGGCTCGACGGGCTGGCGGTGGTGAAGGCGATGCGCGCGGCGAAGGTGAGCGCGCCGGTGCTGTTTCTCACCGCGCTCGATGGCGTGGACGATCGGGTGGAGGGGCTGCGTGCGGGGGCGGACGATTACCTCGTGAAGCCCTTTGCCTTCGCCGAGCTTTCGGCGCGCATCCAGGCGCTGGCGCGCCGCCCGCAGATGCAGGGCGAGGAAACGGTGCTGCGCGCGGGGGATCTGGAGATGGATCTGGTGCGCCGCGAGGTCCGCCGGAGCGGGCAGAAGATCGATCTGCAGCCGCGCGAGTTTCGCCTGCTCGAACACCTGATGCGCAACAAGGGCCGGGTGCAGACGCGCACCATGCTGCTCGAGGCCGTCTGGGGGATCCATTTCGAGCCCAATACCAGCATCGTCGAAACCCACATGAGCCGTCTGCGCGCCAAGATCGACAAACCCTTCGAAAAGCCCCTGCTGCACACCGTGCGCGGCGCCGGCTACAAGCTTCAGCCATGAGCGGATCGGGCGGCGACATACCCGCGCTTGCGCCTTCGCCTGCACCGCCCGCCGGCGCGCGCGCGGCGCGGAAAGTTGGCGCATGGCGCATGATTTCCGCCCTGCGCGGTTCCGCCTCGCTGCGCCTTGCGGCCATGGTTTCGGCGATCTTCGTCGTCGCCACGCTGATCGCGGCGATCGTCGGCAATATCGTGCTCTCGCGCGAACTCCACGCCAAGCTCCAGCGCGATGCCCGCCAGATGGCCGAGAATCTCGCCGCCACCTATCAGGTGGCCGGCCTTCCCGAGCTGCACGCCCAGATCGCTACCAACGTGGCCACCACGCGCGAGGGGGACAACCTCTATCTCTTCATCGACAATTCCGGCAAGGCGCTGTTCGGCAATTTCCTCATCAAGCGCCCCTTCACCGGCGCGCGCGATCTCGAGGGCGGCAAGGACGTGATCCTCCCCGGCCTCCCC
>JALVEX010000303.1 GCA_027030435.1 Paracoccaceae bacterium | reverse complement strand
AGATGGAGGAGGGGCGCACCACCTTCATCGAGGTGCTGCTCAATCAGGAGCTCGGCGAGCCCTTCCGCCGCGACGCGATGAAGAAGCCGGTGGAGGTGGCCGGGATCGATCCGGCCGACATGCGCCCCCAGCCCGGAGCCTGAGGCGATGGCGGATGGCGGCGGCGGGCCGGTGCTGGTGCTCAATGCCGGCTCGTCATCGGTGAAATACGCGCTTTTTTCGCCCGATCTCGAGCGGATCACGGGCGGAATTGTCGAGATCGGGACGGGGTCGGGCGGGGATGGCGCAGGGGATCACCGCGAAGCGCTTGATCGCGTTCTCGCCGCGCTCGAGGGCGCGGGCCATCCCATGCCCAGCCTCGCCGCCGCCGCGCATCGGGTGGTGCACGGGGGCGCGGCGCTCACCCGCCCCTGCGCCATCACCCCGGAGGTGATCGAGGCGATCCGCGCCGCCTCGGCGCTCGCGCCCCTGCACAACCCGCATAACCTCGCCGGGATCGAGGCCATTGCCCGGCGCGCGCCCCGTCTCCCCCAGTTCGCCAGTTTCGACACCGCCTTTCACGCCACCAACCCGCCCGAGGCGGTGGCCTGTGCCCTGCCCCGCGCCTGGCGCGAAGCGGGCGTGCGCCGCTACGGCTTTCACGGCATCAGCTATCAGGCGCTGGTGGAGGAACTGGCGGCGCGGGGCCCGCTCCCCCGCCGCCTGCTGGCCTTTCACCTCGGCAATGGCGCCAGCGCCTGCGCGATCCTTGAGGGGAAGTCGGTCGCCACCACCATGGGCTATTCGCCGCTTTCGGGGCTGCCGGGCGGCACGCGGGCGGGCGATCTCGATCCGGCGGCGGTGCTCAGGATCGCCGAAGCCGAGGGAATCGGCGCGGCGCATGATCTCCTCAATCGCCAATCGGGGCTTCTCGGCCTCTCCGGCGAGAGCAGCGACATGCGCGTGCTTCTGGAAACCGACGCGCCCGCCGCGCATTTCGCGGTTTCGCATTTCTGCTATTGGGCGGCGCGCCACGGGGCTTCGCTGATCGGGGCGATGGGGGGGCTCGATGCGATCGCCTTCACCGGCGGCATCGGCGAGAATGCCGGGGTGGTGCGCGAAGAGATCGCGCGCCGCCTCGAATGGGCCGGGCCGGGGGCACGCAAGGTGCATGTGATCGGCGCGCGCGAGGAGCGCCGGATTGCACGCGATGCGCTGGAGATGATGGACGGCGCGGCGAGATGAGAGCGCAGGATGCGGGGGCTGCCTGCCCCCGCGCCCCCGGGGATATTTACAGACCAATGATGTGATAGATCAGGATCCTGGCCCGCGGATGCTGCGCAGCACGGCGCGCAGATGCGTGAGGGCGAAAAGGATGGTGGCGGCCGTCACGATTCCGGGGCCGGCGGGGGTATCGAACCAGTTGGCGGCGCCAAGCCCAGCGGCCACAGCGAGGAGCGCGATCAGGAGGGCGGCAAGCGCCATGGATTCGGGGTTGCGCGCCAGCGGGCGGGCGGCGGCGGCGGGAATGATCAGCATGGCGGAGATGAGAAGCGCGCCCACGAGCTTGAGGGAGATCGCCACCACGAGGGCAAGGGTGAGGGCGAGGATCAGCTGTTCGCGCCGCGGGTCGAGGCCGGAGGCGAAGGCGAGATCCTCGCTCACCGTGGCGGTGAGCAGGGATTGCCGGCGCCAGGCGAGAAGGAGCGTGACCAGGAGCGCGCCCGCCCAGATCATGGCGAGATCGCGCGGCGCGATGGCGAGGATGTCGCCAAAGAGGAAGGCCTGAAGATCGAGCCGCACGCCGGGCAGGAAGGAGATCGCGACCACCCCGATCGCCAGCGCGGCGTGGGAAAGAACGCCAAGGGCTGCGTCGATCCCGTGGCCTTTCCGTATCAGGGCCGAAACGAGGAGCGCCATCAGGAGCGAGGTGAAAAGCACGCCGGCGAGGACCGAGATCGAGAACCACAGCGCCAGCGCCACGCCGAGGATGGCCGCATGGGCCGTGGCATCGCCGAAATAGGCCATGCGCCGCCACAGCACGAAGCAGCCGAGCGGCCCGGCGGCAAGCGCCACGGCGATGCCCGCCAGAAGGGCACGAAGCATGAAATCATCGAGCATCCGTCTTTTCCTCCCCCTCGCTGGCGGATTCATGGCTGTGATCGTGATGGTGGCGGTAGAGCGCCATCAGCCCGCCCGTGCCATCGCCGAACAACGCCCGGTATTGCGGCGCTTCGAGCACCGCGGCCGGCGTGCCCTCGCAGCAGACATGGGTATTGAGGCAGATCACCCGATCGGACGAGGCCATCACCACATGCAGATCATGGCTCACCATCAGCACCGCGCAGCCGATCTCCCGGCGAATATCCTCGATCAGCCGGTAGAAGCCGGCGATGCCCGGCTGATCGAGCGCCTGGGTGGGCTCGTCAAGGATCAGAAGCTGGGGATTGGCGAGCAGGGCGCGGGCCAGGAGGGCGCGCTGGAACTGCCCGCCCGAAAGCTCCGCGATCTGGCGCGCCTCCAGCCCCGGAATGCCGACCCGCGCCAGCATGGCGGAAATCTCCCGCGCGCCGTGACGGACCGGCAGCGAGAGGAACCGGGCCACCGTGAGCGGCATCGTGGCATCGAGCTGAAGGCGCTGGGGCACATAGCCGATCCTGAGCCCCGGCGTGCGCCGGATCCGCCCCGCCTTCGGGCGGACGGCGCCGATCAGGGCGCGCAGAAGCGTCGTCTTGCCCGAGCCGTTGGGGCCGATCACGGTGACGATCTCGCCCGGGCGGATCTCGAAGCTCACGTCGCGGAGCACCTCGCGCCCCCCGAGGATGACCGTCAGCCCCTCGATCCTCAGCAGCGCCTTCATGCCCCTGCCCCGCCATCTGCGGCGCAGGCCGGGCAGAGGCCGAGCGCCTCAACGCCGAGCCGCTCGACGGAAAACCCCCGCGCCCCCGCGATGGCGCCGATCTCGCGCGAGATCCCCGCGCCCTCCGCCTCGCCCACGCGCCCGCATGCCCGGCAGATCAGCAGCAGCGGGGGATCGCTGTGGGTGCTGCGGGTGCAGGCCACATAGGCATTGAGCCGGCGCACCTTGTGAACAAAGCCGTGCCGGGCGAGGAAATCGAGCGCGCGATAGGCGATCGGCGGCTGGGCGCCCCAGCCCTCGCGGGCAAGGCGCTCCAGCACCTCGTAGGCCCCCATGGCGCGGTGATTTTCGAGCAGGATCTCGAGCACCCGGCGGCGCACGGGGGTGAGGCGCAGCCCCTGATCGCGCGCGTGCCGCGAAGCCGCCGCCAGCACCTTTCGGCGGCAGCGGGAATGATCATGCGGGCGGAAAGCCGGATCAGGCATTTCCCTGTTCTTGCTCGCCATTAACCGGCCCTCCTTGATCCCGGATCGGGCGCAGATCCATTCACTGGTTGTTATAATATTACAAGTTATAATATAACATTACTACGGCGAAAACCCCATTGGAGGCCACAGATGCAAACCTTCCGCACGCTTGCGCACGCGGCGATTCTCCTCACCGCGGCCGCCATCGCCCTCGCGCCCCTGCGCAGCATAGCCGAGGCCCCCCCGCGGGTGCTTGCCGATATCGCGCCGGTGCATTCGCTGGCGGCGCAGGTGATGGCCGGAACGGGCAGGCCCGATCTCCTGCTCGGGCGCGGGGCCGATCCGCATCATTTCCAGCTGCGCCCCTCGCAGGCGCGTGCGATCAAGAGCGCGGATCTGATCTTCATGATCGGCCCGGAGCTGACGCCCTGGCTCGATGAGGTGCTGCGCCGCCTCGGCGCCGGCGAAAGAGCCGTTCCCCTGCTGCATACGCAGGGCACCCTGCTGCTGAAGGCCGGCGAAGGCGAAAGGGCCGGCCCCGATCCCCACGCCTGGCTCGACCCCCGCAATGCGGGTGTCTGGGTGGATCACATGGCGCAGAGGCTCGCTCGGGCGGATCCCGAAAGGCGCGCCGCTTACGCCGCCAATGCCGCGGCTGCGAAAACCCGGCTGGCCGAACTGGAAAGCGCCGTGTCCGCGCGCCTCGAAGCCCTCGGCGATACCCCGGTGATCGTGCAGCATCAGGGCTACGCCTATTTCGCCCGGCGCTTCTCGGTCAATATCGTCGCCGCCATATCCGACAGCGAGGCCCGCCCGCCCGGCGCCCGCCACATGCGCAGCCTCCGCGAGATGATCGAAAGCGGCGAGGTGGCCTGCGTCTTTGCCGAAGAGGGGCACGATCCGGGGCTCGCCGAAAGCCTCACCGCCGGGACGGACGCAGCCCTCCTCTCCCTGCCCGATCCCGCGGGCAGCGCCATTCCTCCCGGCCCCGATCACTACGAGGCGCTCCTCCTCGCCCTCGCCGATGCCTTCGCCGCCTGCGCCGGCGCCGCCCAGGAGCCGGAATGAGCCCCGAAAGCAGCACCGAACCGGCGGCTCAGGGCGCGATGAAATGCACGCCGGGCATCTCCATGATCCGGGCCGTATCCTCCTCGTAGATCTCGCTCATGCGTGCGATATGATCGAGTGACCAGCCGGGGAGATCGATCTCCTCCTCCGTCGCCTCCTCGAGCACATGTTTCTCGAGAATGCGATACATCACCCGCAGGCGCTGGCGGCGGGTGATTTCGGGGTGCCTGGCGAGGAAGGTTTCGAGGATCTTCACGCCGCGTTCGCTCAGAAGCGGGCGGATCATGTCGAGCGCGCCGGTGAAAGGGTGATCCGCCCCGAGGCCGGTGACGGCGGCGAGCACATCGGGCCAGATCACCGGCGCATCTTCGTGACACCAGACGGTGAGCGGCACTTCGGGGCAGGCCGCGCGTATGCGCCCGATCACCTCCGACCAGCGCACCGAGAGCGGATCGGCCCCGGCGAGGAACTTCTCCCAGCCCTTCTTCTTCTGCGCGTGAAAGGCATGCGCGATGAACAGCGCGGGATTGCTGATGGCAAGGAAGAATTCGCTCTCGTGCTCGGGAAAGAGATTGGCAAGCCCGCGCGCCTTCTCGGCGGCATTGGGGTAGAACGTGCCCTTCTGGAAGAGCCAGGCGGGCCGGCCGAGGAAACAGGGATCGGAGAAGAAGATCCGGCGCGCGGGGCGTCCGCGGGTCATGTGCGCGATCAGGCCATCCTGATCTTCCGGCATGAGCGGCCCGGCCCCGGCACGCTCGATGACCCTTGCCAGATCGGCGCGGTAACTTGCCGGACGGCGCACGTGAATGCCCTGATCAACAAGCGCAGCCGCATCCCGGCGCAGGGACCACGTGAGCGCATCCGCATCCGTAAACGCTGCGCCCAGATGAAAGACCATGGTTGGCGGCGTGCCGTGATCCGGCCCGCTCTGCTGCTGCGCTTTTGCAGCCGGATCAGGCATTCTTTCTCTCCTGCCTGCTCTCCCCTCCGCGATCCGACGGGCCGCCGCGCTCGAGGCGCTTCAGGAGGCGGGTGAAATGGCGATCCCCAGGATGCGTGGCCAGCGCGTGCCGGCAGACGCGGCGCGCCAGGCCGGGGCGGCCGCGATCGAGCGCCAGATTGGCCAGTTCGCGCAGGTAGCGGGGGAAGGTGCGGCGCCGGCGCAGCAGGCGATAGAAGCCGGGGCGATCGAGATCGCCCTCGATGGCGCGGCGCGCGATCTCCTGCAGCACCCCCATCTGATGGAGCGAGGAGCCGAGGCGATGGCCGAGCAGCGGGCAGCGCCAGCGGATCACGTTCGGCCCCGTGAAGCGCGCCGCATGGGCGGCATCGGGGGCCACGTAGGGATCATACATCAGATGCACCTCGCGCGCCGCGCGGCTGGCCTCGGCCGCATCGCCGTAAGGCCCGGAGAAATCCCGCCCCCAGGCCTTCCGGTAGCGCTTCTCCCAGGGGACAACGGATTTGTCGAGCGTCGATTGCGGGCTGATCGCGAACACAACCGATCCCGGCGCCGCGGCGCTGAAGGCCGCCGCACCGTAGCCGCCCATGGAGGCGCCGTAGAAGACAACCCGGCGAAAACGGGCGAAGAAGCCCTCGTCGCGCAGGCGATCGAATTCGCGCGCCACCGCCCCATCGCGAAACCACGTCCAGCCATTGGCCATCACGCCCAGCATCGACCACCCCTGCGCTTCGATGAAGCCGAAGCCCCATGGGCGGCGATCATCGCGCTTGGTCATCGCGATATCGAGATTGTCGAATGTGACCACGAGCACATCCCCGCGCGGCACGAACAGGAAGGAATGCTCGCCGCAATCGGTGAAGAAACCGTTATCGCCGGCAAGATCGTGCGCGATCCCCGCCCATTGCGCGGCCGGCGGCGCCTCGGGCTCGACCGACATCACCACCAGCCCGGTGCTTTCCTTCGTCGCCTGGCGCAGGGTGTTGCAGCTGCCGTAGCGATTGAGCATCGGATAGGTGCCCGAGCCCTTGCGCACCTCGATCACGACCCGGCTTGCGGGGTGCAGTTTCGTTTCAAGAAAAGGCTTCAAGCCTTTGACATTCCGTCTTGATCCGAAACCATCAACGGACAGGATCACATCATATCCCGCGCCTTCCCCCCGCCCCGGATGGCTGATCGCCTCCGGGCCTGCCCCAGCCTCGGCCAGCCGGGCGATGTAATCCTCGCGCACGGCCTGCGCCACCGGCACCATGTTGCCCGCATCATCAAGCGCAAGCAGCGCGATACGCGCGCCATAGCGCTGATGCAGGGCGGCGGCCAGGTCTGGCGCCTTGCCGCCGATGTCGGCGACAGTATGAACATCGTCCAGATCCAGCGCCTCCAGAACCGCGGATATGTCCTGCCCGTTCAAGCCCATGGCGCTAACGAGCGCCTTGCGGGCGCCGGGTCAGCACCAGCGAATGTTTCCGATGCTTTTTCAGCACCTCAACAGCCCCGATCCCCTTCATGTAACCGATCCCCCGGGAGCCCTTGCGGATATCGAGGACGATCGCCCCGCCGGGATTCACGTTATTCTTGAAGAAATCTTCGTATGTGCCTGCCGGATAATGGAAACCGCAGGATATGAGGCTGAAGGCAAGATCCACTGGCGCGATCTTGGAAACATCCTCGTGGCGCGGGTTGATCACGGTGATCGCCTCCGCCGGCACGCCATTGGCCAGCAGAAAGGCGCGCGCCCTCTCGAGGCTCGCATAGCCCGCGCCCTCCTCGGCAAAGCCGAAATGGCGGGAGTCGCTTTCCTCGATGTCGATCAGCACGATCTCGCTCCCCCAGCGCCGGTGCAGGAAGAGATCGGCGAAAGCATAGCCGCAGCCGATATCGGCGATGCGGGCGGGGGCGGGATCGTCAACCGCCTCGACAAATCCCTCGCAGGCGCGCCGGGCCGCTTCGAGCGCCTCACCGAGCACATCCTCGCGGTGCTTTTCCGCATAGAGCATGAGCGGCGCGTCATTGCCGGCGATCCACTGGCGGATCTCCTCGCCCACGGCGCCGACCTCGGAGCGCTGCAGGATGATGTTGGCGACATCGCCGGTGCTGAGCATGGAAAAATCGACATCCCGCAGGGGCGCGACGACAGAAGGCTTCTGCATCAGGTGCATGGTTCTTTCCGGGCGGATCCCGTGTTTCTTCAAAAGCCCGTCCACATAGGAGCCTTCGGGCGGCAACCCGCCGTGGCGCGCGGCGATGTTGCGAAAGCGCCGGCCCCAGAAATGGATCGAAAGCGTATCTTCGCGGATCAGGCGGTGGGCCTTTTCTATGCGGTTCGGATTGAGCGTCACCCCGGCGATGGAGAAGGGCACGGGATAGAGCACATGGCCGGGGCGGGAGTGCTCGTTCTCGCCGGTTTCCTTAAGGAACCATGTCAGCGCATCCGGCCCCCACACCCCCCAGGGCAGGAGCGAGACATGCACCCCCTCGCCCCTTTCCTTCAGTGCGGTGAGGCGTTCGCGCTCGGCCTCCGCAAGCCAGGGCGGGATCGGGTATTCGTCGGAGGTGAATTTCAGCATCTCCCTCAGGGTGCGGCTCTTCTTCGGCAGGCCGAGCACGCCATTGTTGACCTGCGGCTTGCGATCAGAAATCCAGCCGTGAAAATGCGCGCCACGGCGCAGGCGCCAGGGCTGGCAGCAATAGGCATCGGTATCGGCCCAGACATGGCCTTCGCGCGCGATCATGCGCAGGCGGAAGAGATCGGCGTGATAGGCGGGGCTGCCGGTGCGGGCGTGGCGGATGATCTTCTCGGCAGGCAGGATATCGTTGGCATCGGCCCGGCGCACGCCATCGGGCACGCCTTTCACCTCGTCATAGGAATAGAGCATCACCTCGTGCCCCTGATCGAGGAAGGATTGCAGGCAGAGCTGTTCGAGCCAGCTCAGCTCGCCGCCGATCCACAGCGTGCCAATGGTGGGGAGCGCCATCTCTGCCCTTCTTTCTACCTGCGATCGCCCGGATTTCCGGCCCGGGCGGCCCTGCTCAGCCTGTGCCTCCTGCGGCTTTCGCGGATCATGGCCAGCGGCTGGGGGATTGTCAATGAATCCGAGGCCGGGCCTCGTGGCGCGGGCCGGATGCCTCCGGCGGGGATATTTGCGGGACCAGTGATGGGGAGGGGCACTTCAATGGGAGGTTTTCGCGCGGCGTTCGACGGTGAAGAAGAAATCGTCGTCCGGGTCGCGGGCGAGGATTTCATCGGGAACGCAATCGGGGCCGGCGAGGAATACGTTGGCGCCGAAACGGGCATGCATGCGCGAGAGCTTTTCAAGCCGCGGGCTGGTGATTTCGGCGTAGAAGCGCGCGTAATCGGGCCGGGCGCGCAGTTCGGCGATCTTCTCGCGGTGCTTTTGCACAGAATGGGCATGGGCTGCGGCGATTTCGGGATCGGCCATGAGGCGGGCGAGCTCTTCGCGAAAGGCGGGCAGCAGGCGCTGGATGGAGCGTTCTTCCCCGGCGTTGTTGTTCATGCGAAACCAGTAGGCGAGGCCCTGATCGCGCTCCACGTGATTGACGCGGCCGCGATCGCGCTTGACGAGGAAGCTTTCGGCCGAGCGCACCGCGTAGTGATTGAGCTGCACCAGATCATAG
>JALVEX010000302.1 GCA_027030435.1 Paracoccaceae bacterium | reverse complement strand
GATCCCCGAGGGCGAACCGATCCGCATGTACTGGCATGGCGAGTGGCAGGATCTCTGCCGCGGGCCCCACCTTCAGCACACGGGCCAGGTGCCGGGCGATGCCTTCAGGCTGATGAGCATCGCGGGCGCCTACTGGCGCGGCGATTCAAGCCGCCCGATGCTCCAGCGGATCTATGGGGTGGGCTTTCGCAACAAGGAGGATCTGCGCAGGCATCTCAACATGCTGGAAGAGGCGGCGAAGCGCGATCACCGAAAGCTGGGGCGCGAGATGGATCTCTTCCACATGCAGGAGGAGGCGCCCGGGCAGGTTTTCTGGCACCCGAACGGCTGGAAGATCTTCACCACCCTTCAGGATTACATGCGCCGGATGCAGGCGCGCGGCGGCTATGTGGAGGTGAACACCCCGCAGGTGGTGGACCGCAAGCTGTGGGAAAAATCCGGCCACTGGGAGAAATTCCGCGAGAACATGTTCATCGTCGAGGTGGAGGAGGAGCACGCGCGCGAAAAGGCGGTGAATGCCCTGAAGCCGATGAACTGCCCCTGCCATGTGCAGATCTACAACCAGGGCCTGAAGAGCTACCGCGATCTGCCGCTGCGCATGGCCGAATTCGGCTCCTGCAACCGCTACGAGCCCTCGGGCGCGCTGCACGGCATCATGCGCGTGCGCGGCTTCACCCAGGACGATGCGCATATCTTCTGCACCGAGGATCAGATCGAGGAGGAAACCCGCCGCTTCATCGAATTCCTCGCGCAAATATACAAGGATCTCGGCTTCGAAAGCTTCAAGGTGAAATTCTCCGACCGCCCGGAAAAGCGCGCCGGCTCGGATGAAGTCTGGGACAGGGCCGAGGAAGCGCTCAAATCCGCCACCGAGGCCGCCGGCTGCGCCTATGAGCTCAATCCGGGCGAAGGCGCCTTCTACGGCCCCAAGCTCGAATTCGTGCTGACGGATGCCATCGGCCGCGATTGGCAATGCGGCACGCATCAGGTGGATTTCGTGCTGCCCGAGCGCCTCGATGCCACCTATATCGGCGAGGACGGCGCCAAGCACCGGCCGGTGATGCTGCACCGCGCCGTGCTCGGCAGCTTCGAGCGCTTCATCGGCATCATGATCGAGAATTTCGCCGGCAAGCTGCCCTTCTGGCTCGCGCCGCGCCAGGTGGTGGTGGCCACGATCGTGTCGGATGCGGACGATTTCGCGCTCGAGGTGGTGGAGAAGCTGAAGGCCGCCGGCGTGCGCGCCGAGGCCGACATCCGCAACGAGAAGATCAATTACAAGGTGCGCGAGCACTCGCTCGCCAAGGTGCCGGTGATCCTCGCCGTGGGCATGAAGGAGGTGGAGGATCGCACCGTCACGCTGCGCCGGCTCGGCGAGAAGCGCACCGAGGTGGTGGCGCTCGATCAGGTGATCGGGAATCTCGCGCAGGACGCCCTGCCGCCGGATCTGAAGAAGGGCTGAGGGGGCGGGGCCGCCTCCCTCAGCGGCTGCAGAAGGCCTGGGCCGTGGCGCCGAAATTCTTGTAGCGCTGCCAGAATTTCTCATGGCTGCGCCTGTCGGACTGGCGGATTTCCTGGGCCTTGTGCGGATCCCGGAAGAACTTGGCGGCAAGCTTCTGATCCGAATTGGTAAGCGTCAGATCGGCCGCATCCTGAATGCAGCCGCAAAGGGCCCTGCTGGCCGCCGGGCGATCCGATTGCAGACACGCGCGCTCGATCCTGCCGGCAGCCTCGCCGCCGGCGGTGGAAATCAGGGTCATCACCCCGAACATGGCGATAACGGAAAGCGGTTTCATCCTGCCTTGCCCCTTCTTCTGCTCCCGGCCGCAGCCGGAACTCCTCAACGCTGCAAAGGTCTTTTCGCCTTTTCGCGCGTGCGCATTATCTCCGATCCCGCCGGCGATTTCCACAATTTTTCGCGCCACCGGCGCAATCGGGAGGGCAATCGCGAAAAAATGCCACCGCGCGGCAACCCGTGCGGTGGCTTCGGTTCGAAAAAGCCGCTTTTCGCGCTTACTTCTTCGCAGCCTCGGTATTGGCCGCGTGCTTGCGGTCGAGATTGTCAAACAGGCCCTTGAGCTTGTCGAACACACCCTTGCCCGAGCCGCCGTTATCAAGCTTCTTGCGGATTTCCTTCATTTCCGCCTTCAGCGGCTCGAAGGCATCCTTGCCGCCATATTCCAGCGCCTCGCCGCGGGCGATCTCGAGATCGATCGCATCGAGGAGCACGGCCAGCGCCTGGTTTTCCTCATCCGTGCGATCCGCCTTCTCGCTCAGATCCTTGGCATCCTTGATCAGGATCGCCGCCCGCAAGATCGGCAGCGGCACGATGGTTT
>JALVEX010000301.1 GCA_027030435.1 Paracoccaceae bacterium | reverse complement strand
ACCACCTGGATCAACACCTACAATCTCACCCCGGTGGAAATGCCCTTCGGCGGCGTGAAGGCCTCGGGGATCGGGCGCGAGAACGGCCGCGCCGCGATCGAGCATTACACGCGAATTAAATCGGTTTACGTTGGCATGGGGGGCGTGGATGCGCCATTCTGAGAGAGGGCGGAGGCCGGCCTGATGGAAGCCGATTTCGTGATCGTCGGCGCGGGCTCTGCGGGCTGCGCATTGGCCTTCCGCCTATCGGAAGCCGGCGCTTCGGTGATCGTGATCGAGGCGGGGGGATCGGACGCTGGGCCCTTCATCCAGATGCCGGCCGCGCTTTCCTATCCGATGAACATGCGCCGCTATGACTGGGGCTATCAGACCGAACCCGAACCGCATCTGGGCGGGCGCCGGCTGGCATGCCCGCGCGGGCGGGTGATCGGCGGCTCTTCCTCGATCAACGGCATGGTCTTCGTGCGCGGCCATCCGCGCGATTTCGATCACTGGGAACGGATGGGCGCGAAGGGCTGGGCCTGGCCAGACGTTCTGCCCTATTTCAGGCGCATGGAGCACTGGCATGGGGGCCGGGACGGCGCGAAGAGCCCCTGGCGGGGTTACGACGGCCCCCTGCACGTGACGCGCGGGCCGAGGAAGAACCCGCTCTATCATGCCTTCGTGGAGGCCGGCCGGCAGGCGGGCTACCCGCTGACGGATGATTACAACGGCCATCAGCAGGAAGGCTTCGGCCCGATGGAGCAGACCGTCTGGCGCGGGCGGCGCTGGTCGGCGGCCAATGCTTACCTTCGGCCCGCGCTGAGGCGGCCCAACTGCGATCTGACCCGCGCGCTGGCACGGCGTGTGGTGATCAGGGACGGGCGCGCTCTCGGGGTCGAGGTCGAACGCGGCGGCAGGATCGAGGTGATCCATGCGCGCCGCGAGGTGATCCTTGCGGCCTCGAGCATCAATTCGCCGAAGCTGCTGATGCTCTCGGGCATCGGCCCGGCGGCGCATCTGGCAGGGCACGGGATCGAGGTGATTGCCGATCGCCCCGGGGTGGGGCGGAATCTTCAGGATCACCTGGAGCTTTACATCCAGTATGCGAGCCGCCAGCCGATCACGCTCTACAGGCACTGGAACCTTGTTTCCAAGGCGCTGATCGGCGCGCAGTGGCTGCTGACGAAAACCGGGCTCGGGGCCTCCAACCAGTTCGAAAGCGCGGGCTTCATCCGCTCGCGCGCGGGGGTGGAATACCCGGATATCCAGTATCATTTCCTGCCCCTGGCGGTGCGATACGATGGCCGGGCGGTGGCCGAGGGGCACGGCTTTCAGGCCCATGTGGGGCCGATGCGCTCGCGCTCGCGCGGGGCGGTGACGCTGGCGAGCGGCGCCCCGGGCGACGCGCCGAAGATCCTGTTCAACTACATGAGCCATGAAGAGGACTGGCGGGATTTTCGCACCTGCATAAGGCTGACGCGGGAAATCTTCGCGCAAGAGGCCTTCGCCCCTTACGTGAAGCACGAGATCCAGCCCGGGGCGGATGTGCGGAGCGATGACGAGATGGATGATTTCATCCGCGCGCATGTGGAAAGTGCCTTTCACCCCTGCGGCACCTGCCGGATGGGGGCGGCGGATGATCCGCGCGCGGTTGTCGATCCCGAATGCCGGGTGATCGGGGTGGATGGCCTGCGCGTGGCCGACAGCTCCATCTTCCCGCGCATCACCAACGGCAATATCAATGCACCCACGATCATGGTGGGGGAAAAGGCGGCCGATCACATCCTCGGGCGCGCGCCCCTGCCGCGCGAGGAGCTTGCGCCCTGGATCCATCCCGAGTGGCAGACGGCCCAGCGGTAAGGCGAACGGCCGGGGCAGGATGCCTCCGGCGGGGATATTTCAGGGACCAGTGATGAGTGGGGCGGAGGCTTCTATCCCGGGGGCATGATCCTGATCAATGCGGCGCGCGCTCCGGGCATTTAGGCTTGGGGTGTCAGGAACAGGATGAGGAGGGAGATGAAGGCTCATGTCAAATACGCCGCATGAAATTCATGAGGAATTTCCAGAACATGCCGCCCGGATCCATGATCTGAAGGTCGCCAACGCCCATTTCGCCCGATTGCTTGAGGATTATCACGCGCTCAACCGGGAGATCCATCGTGCCGAAAGCAATATCGAGCCGACGGACGATCTGCATCTGACCGAAATGCGCAAGAAGCGCCTCGCCCTCAAGGACGAAATCCTTTCGATGATCCTGAAGGAGGCTGGAGCGGAGCTCTGAAGCGAACGCCCTCAGGCGCCGGCTTCTTCTTCCCCGTTTCCGCCGCCCCCTTCAACGGCTTCCTGGAATC
>JALVEX010000300.1 GCA_027030435.1 Paracoccaceae bacterium | reverse complement strand
CGGACTCCCGATCGGCGAGGTGATGGGCTTCTCGATCGCGGTGATCGCGGGTGCAGCGCAATTTGCGGCCCTGCAGCTGATGCAGGACAACGCGCCGACCCTCATCATCGTGGCCACCGCCCTTGCCGTCAATCTCAGGATGGCGATGTATTCGGCCTCTCTTGCCCCCCATCTCGGCCCGGCCCCTCTCTGGAAACGCGCGCTTGCCGCCTATGTGCTCGTGGATCAGGTCTATGCCGTCAGCATCGCGCGCTTCGAGAGCGCGCCCGCCATGAGCATTGGCGAAAAGCTCGCCTACTATTTCGGCTCCGCCCTGCCCCTGGTGCCCACCTGGTATGGCGCGAGCTTCGCCGGCGCATGGGCCGGCGCCGCCATACCGCCGGAATATGCGCTCGATTTCGCCATTCCGATCACCTTCCTCGCGCTTGTCGGGCCGATGCTGCGCACACTTGCCCATCTCGCCGCAGCGCTCACATCGGTGGCGGTGGCGCTGGCGCTCGCCGGCCTTCCCTACAATAGCGGCCTCCTGATCGCGGCAGTGGCGGCAATGGTGATGGGCGCGGAAGTGGAACGGCGGATGAACAAGGGAAAACAGCCATGAACATGAGCCCCGCCCATATCTGGCTGCTGATCGCCCTCATCGCGATCGGCACCTATCTGATCCGCTTTTCCTTCCTCGGCCTGATCGGCGATCGCCCCATCCCCGAATGGCTCCTGCGCCATCTGCGCTACACGCCCGTTGCCGTTCTGCCGGGGCTGGTGGCGCCGCTCGTGCTCTGGCCCGAGGCCACCGGCGGCACGCCTGATCCCGCCCGCCTCCTCGCGGCCGGGGCCACGGTGCTTGCCGGCGTGCTCACGAAGAACGTGCTCGTCTCGATCTTCACCGGGGCAGGAACCCTTTTCGCGGCCTTGCAGCTTTTCGGTTAGTTCGCGATCGCCGGCTGCTTGTTCTGCGCTGTCAGCAAGGCGCTGTGATCGTCGTCATCATAATCATAGATAACCCGCTCCTTCACGCCAGGGATCCGCGCGAACTGGCGGCGCAGGTTCTTGGGGTAGAATGTCGGACGAATGCTGCCGAAGCCGGGCAGGCGGGAAAGGATCGTTGAGGTTGAGCGCGCGCAGAACGCCTTGGGCACGGCGCCATAGGCCTGCACTTCGCGCAGCGCCATTTCCGCCACTTCGGGGGAAACCACGATCTCCTGCATGACAACGCGGTAGCTCTCGCGCGCATGGTAATCGACATAAAATTCGAGCACCCGGGGGGTTATCCCGTAGTGCACATCGTTGCGCTCCGGGATCGAATGGTGCCACCAGGTGCCGGCCGGGTCGAAGATCACCCGCTGGCTGCCATTGATCATAAGCGCCGAATGCGCGCCGGAATTGGAACGGTTGTTGATCACCGTGAAAAGCGTGAGCTTCGCCGGCCCATCGGCACGATAGGCCACCCGCTGGATTTCCTCCTGTGGCGCCCATTTTGGCTCGGCCCCGCAGGCTGCAAGGAGGAGGGGAAGCAGGAGGCAGGCAAGGATCCTGCGCACGGCCCCCGCCCGGCCCATTTTCACGCGCCCCGCGATCAAGCGCCGACAAGCGCCAGGAAAATCAGAACGATGAGGATGCTGACAACCGCCCAGGTGACGAACCGGATGAAGGCCTCGAATGTTTTCTCGTGCTCTTCGATGTTCATGTCGCCATGCTCGACGACAAAATCCCCGATCAGTTCAATCTCGTTATCCTTGTCAGCCATCTTGTGCTCCTCTCCTGTTCACTTGCCTTTGGTTAGACGATTTTTCGCAGCCTGTCACGCATCAGATATCGGGCTGTTTGCCGCGCCCTTCAGCCTTCGGTTTTCACGCTTTGCCACATGAGCGCGCCATCCCCGCGCGCTTGGCATTTCGCATTGCCCCTTGCTTCCAGATGGCGCAGATGGGCCATCGCTTCCACCAGCGCAAGGCCGTATTCGCCTTCACCGATGGGGCGGCGGTAGAGCACGGGGAAGCATTCGGTGGCGGTGCGGGGGGTGGAGAGATGCTCCAGCAGGCGCGTAAGGGCCGATTCATGATTTTCGATCAGCTGGCCGAGGCGGAAGGGAAGGCCGGTAAAGGGCAGCTTGTGGCCCGGCAGAACAAGATGCCCGGGGCGGGCATGGCGGGCGAATCGGGTGCAGGATTCGAGCCATTCGGCCAGCGGATCGGCACCCGGTTCGGTGGCGTAAACGCCGATGTTGGGCGAGATCGAGGGGAGAAGCTGATCCCCCCCGATCACCAGATCGTCATCTCGGCTCCAGAAGGTGGCGTGCTCGGGGGCATGGCCGTTGCCGCAGCGCACATCCCATTGCCGCCCCCCGATCGAGATCACATCTCCTTCCCTGATACGGGTAAAGCCGAGCGGCAGGGGCGCCACCGTATCGGCAAAGTTGAAGGGGCGTTCGCGGCTGCGTTTTTCAAGGATCGCGGGATCCATCCCGGCAGAGCGCCAGAAGGCGAGCGTTTCTTCGGTGGGGCGATCCTGATCGTCTAGCTGGAGCATGCGGGCGAAAAGCCAGGCGGTGCGGGTGGTGAGCAGCTCCGCCCCCTTCTCGCGCTGGAACCAGCCCGCAAGGCCGATGTGATCGGGGTGGTGATGGGTGACGATCACCCGGCGCACGGGCCTGCCGCCCAGAGGGCCTGCGAGCAGGGTTTCCCAAATGGCTCGGCTGCGGCGGCTGTTGATGCCGGTATCGATCAGGCTCCAGCCTTCCGCGCCCTCGTCAAGCGCAAAGACATTCACATGATCGAGCGCCATCGGCAGCGGCAAGCGCATCCACAGGATGCCCGGCGCGATCTCGCGCGCCTCGCCCTCGGCCGGCGGCTCCGGGATGGGATAGGCTATCTTCGCGCTTCCCGCCTCCTTGCCATCTCCATCCATCACAGGCTGGCCAGCTCTTCGGCGGAAATGGCATAGAGCCCGGCCGCGCCCGCCTTCGCCTGCGCCAGCAGGGCGGTGTGCTCGGGCAGAAGGCGATTGATGAAGAACCGGGCGAGATGGGCGCGCGGGCTATGCGGGCCGGCGGCCAGGGCGGCCTGCAGGTGGGCATCCGCACCGAGCACCAGCGCGAAGGCCCGCAGGAAGGGAACGGCACCGGAGAAGCGATCATTGAAATCGCCCTGCCCCACGAGCCATTCCACCCCTTCGCGCATCGTCTCCGCCGCCGCCCATAGGGTGCCGCTCATGGCCGGCAGGGTGGCGCGGGCGGCTTCCGCCCGCTTCTCGATCTCCTCGAGCAGCCGACAGGCCGCCTCTCCGCCATCCATCATCTTGCGCCCCACGAGATCCATCGCCTGGATGCCGTTGGTGCCCTCGTAGATCGCCGTCACCCGCACGTCGCGCAGATATTGCGCCACCCCGGTTTCCTCGATGTAGCCCATGCCACCATGCACCTGGATCGCCTCGGAGGCCACCTCGCAGCCGGTATCGGTGCCGTAGGCCTTGGCGATGGGCGTGAGCAGCGCGGCGCGGGCGCGCCAGTCATCGCTGCCTGTGGCGCGGGCCATGTCCGTTGCGATGGCGCAGGAAAGCGCGATGGCGCGGGCGGCGAAAAGCTTTGCGCGCATCGAGAGCAGCATCCGGCGCACATCGGCATGATCGATGATCGTGCCGGTCGCGTTTTCGATCAGGGGCCGGCCCTGAACCCGCTCGCGCGCATAGGCAAGCGCCTGCTGATAGGCCCCTTCCCCGGCGCCGATCCCCTGCACGCCCACACCGAGGCGGGCGTTGTTCATCATTGTGAACATCGCCTTAAGCCCCTCGTTGGGCGCACCGATCATCCAGCCCTTCGCGCCTTCATACTGCATCACGGCCGTGGGGCTGCCGTGCAGGCCCATCTTGTGCTCGAGCGAAACCACGCGCAGGCTGTTGGCCTCGCCCGGATTGCCGTTTTCATCAGGAATGAGCTTTGGCACCATGAACAGGCTGATCCCCTTGCTGCCGGCCGGGCTCCCCGGCAGACGCGCCAACACCAGATGGCAGACGTTTTCGCTGAAATCGTTGTCGGCCCAGCTGATGAATATCTTCTGCCCGCTGACGGCGAATGTGCCGTCGCCGTTATCCGTGGCGGTGGAGCGCAGCGCGCCCACGTCGCTGCCGGCGCTGGGCTCCGTCAGGTTCATGGTGCCGCACCAATCGCCGCTGATGAGCTTCGGCAGATAAAGCGCCTTGATCTCATCGCTCGCGTGATGTTCGAGCGCCTCGATCTGCCCCTGGGTCATCAGCGGATTGAGCTGAAGCGCCAGGCACGCGCCCGACATCATCTCGTTCACCGCCGTCGTCAGCGCCATCGGCAGGCCCATGCCGCCATGGTCCACCGGCGCGCTCATGCCGATCCAGCCGCCCTCGGCGATGGCGCGGTAGCCATCGCCAAAGCCCTTCGGGCAGATCACTTGCCCGTTCTCGAGCCGCGCGGGATCGGTATCGCCCACCCTTTGCAGCGGCGAAAGCACCTCCTCGCACATGCGCCCCGCCTCGCCAAGGATCGCCGCCGCCATCTCGCCACCAGCCTCGGCATAGAGCTCGTTTTGCGTAACCCGGCCGAATCCGACGACATGATCGAGAAGAAAGGTGAAATCCTCCACCGGAGCGCGATAGGCCATGAGGCACCTCCATTGCACCATATTGGAATCGCCATGCTTGAGGGTTATGCAGGCTACCAACCGTAATCAACCGGGCACAGGGTATGCCAATCCCCGGGCCCTGCAAGCGGAACGCAACGTAAAACCCGCCCCCTGGGCTTCGAGGGCAGATCCGTGACGATGGAGCGATTGAAAGTCGATACAGAAGGAATTTCCCGCGCGGTGAAAATCCTGCGCGCAGGAGGCCTTGTCGCCTTTCCCACCGATACGGTCTACGGCCTTGGCGCCGATGCGAAGAGCGAAGCGGCGGTGACGCGCCTTGCACGTGCCAAGGGGAGGCCCGAGGGCAAGCCTTTCAGCCTGCTGGTGGCCTCTGTGGAAATGGCGCGCGAAATCGCCATTTTCGATCCGCGCGCCGAAATCCTTGCACGCGCCTTCTGGCCCGGCGCCCTTACGCTCGTCCTGCCGCTGCGCTGCGAAGCGGGGATCACACCGCGCGCCACGGCCGGGCGCGCCAGCATCGGTCTGCGCCTGCCCGATCACCCTGTTTCGCATGCTCTCCTTCAGGAATTCGGAGCGCCGATCGCCGCGCCTTCGGCCAATCCTTCCGGCAGCCCAAGCCCGCTTTGCGCATCGGATGTGGCAAACGGGCTCGAAGGGAAGATCTCTGCCCTGCTGGAAGCCCCTCCTGCACCGAAAGGCCTGGATTCAACCGTGATCGATCTGACCTCGCAAAGGCCCCGCCTGCTGCGCGCGGGTGCGATAGCCGCTGATTCAATCGAAGCGGCCCTCTCGGACCTTCCCGGAGAATCTCACCCGTTTCAGTGAAATGGGGGCTGCCCTCAGGCCCGCCCGCCGGCGGCGGAGAGCATGAGGGGATCGATGCCGAGCGTTTCCAGCGCGGCCTTCCATTTGTTGCCGTTCTCCTCAGCAAAAACGATCTCGGGCGCCGCATCGGTGACAAGCCAGCCGTTTTGCTGCAATTCGGCCTCGAGCTGGCCGGGCGCCCAGCCCGCATATCCCAGCGCCAGCAGGGATTTCACCGGCCCCTGTCCGCGCGCCATGTCTGTCAGGATGTCGCGGGTGGCGGTCATGGCGAAAACCGGATCGATGGTGAGGGTGGCATCGGCAATGGCATAATCCGAACTGTGCAGAACGAAGCCGCGCGCCGTCTCCACAGGCCCGCCGAAATGGATGGGCTGTCCTCCGGAAGGGCCGGCGGCATCCCCTTTCGGAATACCGAGCTGCTCCAGCAGATCGGCAAACATGAGATCGGGCGTGGGCTTGTTGATGATCAGGCCCATCGCGCCCTCATCGCCGTGGGCACAGATATAGACAACGCTCTTGTCAAACCGGGGATCGCCCATCCCCGGCATTGCGATCAGGAGCTTGCCGGAAAGATCTGCTGCCTTCTGGTTCTGGTTTTCACTTGTTGCCATGGCAGAAACATGGGGGGGAATGGCTTCTTGCGCAAGCCCTCTGTCAGCCGGATGAAATCCAATTGTCGGAAATGTGATTTTCCCCCATATTCGAAAAATGCGATGCTGCGGCAATGATTGAACAGATGCAACATACCCGAAAGAAGGCCGCCTTTCGAAAGAGAGCCGCCTTTCTCCTCGCACTTGCAGCCGTGCTCTGCCTTCCCCTCGCCACGCAGGCAGAACTGGCCGGAGAGCGGATCGAAGGCGTGCGCCAGATCGAAATGCTGCCCGGCTGGAAGGAGGCGGACGGCGGCCGCATGGCGGCGCTGCGCATCCGCCTTGAGCCAGGCTGGAAAACCTACTGGCGCGCGCCGGGCGATGCGGGCATACCGCCGAGCTTCGATTGGAAGGGCTCGCAAAACGTCCGCGATGTGAAAATCCACTGGCCCCGCCCGGAAGTGGTCCGCTCGGGCGGGATGCGTTCTGTTGTCTATCACGGGGATGTGGTGCTCCCCATCGAGATCACGCCCGAGGATCCGGGAAAGCCGATCAGGCTCAAGGCCAAGGCAGAGCTCGGAATATGCAAGGATATCTGCATTCCCGCTAGCGTGAATTTCGATATGGAGATCGCGCCATCAACCTCGACATCCGAGCCGATGATCGAGAAGGCCCTCGCGGCACAGCCGATGAGCGCGCAGGCTGCCGGCGTGCGGGGTGTTTCCTGCACGGTCGAGCCGATCAGCGATGGCCTGCGCGTCACCTCGAGAATCGACATGCCCAGCGCCGGCGGCGAGGAGATTGCCGTCATGGAAGCGTCTGACCCCTCGATCTGGGTCAGTGAGGGGGAAACGAAGCGGGAGGGGAATACCCTGATCGCCACCGCCGAGATGGTGCCCCCCGAAAACGCGCCTTTCGAGCTTGACCGCTCCGGCGTTCGGATCACCGTTCTCGGAAAGGAAAAAGCGGTTGATATCAAGGGTTGCGTAGGCGGCTGACAGTGGCGAAATCCCGCCCCGCCTTTCTCAGCCGGCTTTCGGGGTGCGCCGCGCCAGGCGCACCAGCACGGCCCCCGCAATCCAGATGCCGAGAGCGATCGCGCCGCTCATGAGCACGAACAGGAAAAATGCCGCCGGCAGAGCGGGCAGCCCCGCAAGGAAGGGGAAAGCGTCCAGCAATGGCGCAGGCAGATGGCTTGTGATCAGCGCCGATGCAAGGGTGACGGCGAAGCTCGCAGCAATGAGCAATGCCGCCATCAGCGCAAGCCGCCGCACGAGCCGCCCCCGGCGCGGCAGCGGGCGCGAGGGAATGGGCAGCGCCCGGCGGAGCGCCCGCAGGCTGCGGCCGATATCAAGCTGCATGGCCACCAGCGCCGGCACCACGAGAAGCACGAGCACCATCCCGAAGCCGAGCCCGTAAACAAGGGTGATCACGGTTGGCTTCAGGAACTGCGCCTGGGTGGAGCTTTCGAAGAGGAGCGGCGCGAGGCCGAAGACGGTTGTCAGAGTCGTGAGCAGCACGGCGCGCAGGCGATCGGCGGTACCGTCGATGATGGCAGGGACGAGGCCGCGCTCGCGGGCGTATTCGTCAATCGTCGTCACCAGAACGATGGAATCGTTGATGATGATTCCCGTCATGCCCAGCATGCCGACGACGCTGAACATCGAAAGCGGCACCCCGTGCAGCGCATGGCCGAAGATCGTGCCAACCAGCCCGAAGGGAATGATCGCCATCACCACGAGTGGCCGCAGCCAGCTGGCGAAGATCCAGGCGAGGGTGAGATAGATGCCGATCAGGCCGAGCAGAAAGCCCAGCAGTGCATCCGAAAGGAAGGCGCGCTCGTCCTCCGCCTGGCCTGAGAGCTTCCAGGCCACGCCGAAATCGCGCTCGATCCCGGGCAGGATCGTCTTTCGCAGGGCTTCCATGATCTCGCTGGCGCGCGCGGGATCATCCTCGCTGAGAGAGCCGGTCACGGAAACCAGGCGCAGGCCGTTTTCGCGCCTGACGGTGGCAAACCCCCGGCTCTCGCTGACGCTTACGATATCGGAAAGGGGCACATATGTGCCCGCCTTCGTGCGGATCTGCATCCGCTCGAGAAAATCCGCCGCAAGCTCATCCTGCGGCAATTGAACAACGATCTTCGCCGAGCGCGCGCCCACCGGGAAGCTCGCCGCCACGATGCCGTTGATCCGGTTGCGCAGCACGCGGGAAAGATCGTCGATGGCAAATCCGAGCGCCTTGCCGCGCGGCGTGAGATCGAGCACCAGTTCGGCCTTGTCATAGGCGAGCGTATCCTCGAGGCCGGAAACTTCCGGGTAAACGGAAAGCGCAGCCTTCAGAGCCTCGGCGGCGGCTTTCAGCGTGGCCGCGTCGCTGCCGTGAAAATCCACCGCGATCGCATCGCCCGAAGGCCCCTGATGCCACCCCCTGAAGCTGACGGTTTCGGCCAGCGGATGGCGCTGAAGGGCCTTCTGGAGATCGGCGAGGAAACGGAAGGAGGAATAGGGCCTGAGATCGGGATCGATCAGCTCTATGGAGATATTGCCGAGGAGATCGGGGTTCTTTTCATCGGCGCCCGCAAGCCCCGGGCCGGACGTGCCGCCCACCCCGGCCAGCACGAATTTCAGCGGATTGCGCCCATGTTCTTCGGCGTATTTGCGCCCCGTTTCCTCGACAACGCGCTGAAGCATGTGCATCTGCTCGAGGGTATCGGCGCGGGTGGCCTGATCGCTCATGGCGAAATTGCCGGTAATGGAAGGGCGTTCGGGCGCATTGAAGAAGCGCCATTGCACATCGCCCCGGATCACGAGGGAAACCTGCCAGGCCAGCAGCACCACCGCCGCCGCCAGCACCGGGTAGCGAAGCCGCACCACCAGCCCCATCAGCGGGCGAAAGAAGCGGCGCCTGAAAGCAAAGAAGGCGCGGTTGAAGGCCCGGCTCGGCAGATCATACCAATGGGGGCGGGCCGAATGGGCGAGTGCATGGG
>JALVEX010000299.1 GCA_027030435.1 Paracoccaceae bacterium | reverse complement strand
ACGTGGCAGCCGCCTACATCCTGCAGGGCGCGCTCGATCGCCTGCGCAATCTCGAGGCCGGTGCATGAGCGAAGAGATCTGGAAGCGCGAAGAGCCCGACAGCCCCTGCATCCGCGTGTGTCTGCTCCACCCGGAGGCAGAAATCTGCATCGGCTGCCTGCGCACGGGCGCGGAAATCGCCGCCTGGAGCGAACTCACGCGCGAAGAACGCCAAGCGCTTCTCGAAGCCCTCCCCGAACGCGCCTCCCGCCTCAGGCGCCGGCGCGGCGGCCGCCGGAAAAGCGCGCAGCGCTTATGATCCTCACTGGTCCACAAATATCCCTGGGGGTGCGGGGCGGGGGCCGGAAGCAGATCAGGCAGCCCCCGCTCCGGCGGTTTCACACCCCCAGCGATTTGCGCAGCATGTTGCCTGCAACCAGTATGAGAAACACCGCGAAAACCCGCTTCAGAGGCTTCGGATCAAGCCTGTGGGCGAGCTTCACCCCAAGGGGAGCGGTAAACAAGGTCATCGTCACCACGATCGCGAACGCGGCGATATTGACGGCCCCGATCGTGAAGGGCGGGCGCGCATCGGGCGGGATTTCCACAAACAGGAAACCGATCACCGAAGGCAGGGCAATGAGCCCGCCGAAACCGGCCGCCGTGGCCACCGCCTTGTGGATGGGCTTGCCGTGCAGCACCATCAGCGGCACCCCGAAGGAACCCCCGCCGATCCCCATCAGCACGCTGAGAAACCCGACGATCACCGAAAGCACGAGCCGCAGAGGCCCCTTCGGCATTTCGTCGGCGATCTTGTGGTCGATGCGCCCGAAGCCCATCCAGAGCCCGATCAGCATGCCGATCCCCCCGAAGATCGCCTGCAGGGCCGGCGTGCGCAGCGCCGCCACGGCCATCACCCCGAAGACCGCCCCGAGCGCGATCCCCGGCGCCCATGTGCGCAGCACCTCCCAATCAACCGCCCCCTTGCGGCCATGGGCCAGCACCGAGCGCGCGGACGTGACCATGATCGTGGCCAGTGACGTGGCGAGGCAGATCTGCATCAGCCAGGGGCTGTCATAGCCGAGCGCGGAAAAGACGTAATAGAAGGCCGGCACCAGAACGATCCCGCCGCCCACACCCAGGAGGCCCGCAAGAATGCCGGCAAAGCCGCCAATTGCCGCCAGTATGGCCACCAGCGGCAGCAATTCGCTCATCTCAGCGCTCATTCCGTTCCTCCTGCTCCATGCCTTCAGCCGCCCCCACCGGCTCCGCCACCTTCGAAAGCGCCGCATCAAGCACCTCGAGCCCGGCCCCCGGCCGCGTCGCCTCCTCGCTCAGCACCCGCCGCCAGCCGCGCGCGCCGGGGCGTCCGGCAAAGAGGCCGAGCATATGGCGCGTCACGTCATGGAGCCGCCCGCCGGCGGCGAGATGGGCGGCGATGTAGGGGCGCATCTCTTCGGCCACCTGCCAGGGGCTCTTGCGCCCCGGGCTGGCGAAAATTTCCTCATCCGCGCCGAGAAGAATATCGGCGGGCCGCTCATAGGCCGCGCGCCCGATCATCACCCCGTCAAGCCCGCGCGCAAGCAGGCCGCGCGCCTCTGCAAGCGAGGCGATACCGCCGTTGACGGTGATGTGAAGATCGGGGAAGGCCTCTTTCATCTCCGCCACCAGATCGTGATCGAGCGGCGGTACGGTGCGGTTTTCCTTCGGCGAAAGCCCCTGCAGCCAGGCCTTGCGCGCATGGATCTGCACGCGCCCGATCCCCGCCGCGCGGATGGTTTCGAGGAAGGCGGGCAGCACCGCGCGCGGCGCCTGCTCATCCACCCCGATGCGGCACTTGAGCGTGACGGGCACGCCCCCCGCCGCCCCGATCATCGCCGAGACGCATTCCGCCACCAGCCCCGGATCCTTCATCAGAACCGCGCCGAAGGCGCCCGATTGCACGCGGTCCGAAGGGCAGCCCACGTTGAGATTGATTTCATCGTAACCGGCCTGCACGGAAAGCTTCGTGGCCGCCGCCAGTTCGCCCGGATCCGAGCCCCCGAGCTGCACCGCCACCGGATGCTCCTCATCGCCATGCTCGAGAAGGTGCAGCGCCCCCCCGCGCACCAGCGCCGGCGCCGTGACCATCTCGGTATAGAGCAGCGCATGGCGGCTCATCAGGCGGTGGAAATGGCGGCAATGGCGATCCGTCCAGTCCATCATCGGAGCCACGGAAAGCCGCGCGGCGCGGCGCAATGCGCGCTCGCCTGAATTTTCCGCCTCTTTTTGTGCCGTCATCGCCGCGCCTTCCCGGTCCGGGGATCCTTCCCGGCAGCCATCTAGCACCGAAAGGCGGGCCTGTTCCAGTCCCCGGGGCG
>JALVEX010000298.1 GCA_027030435.1 Paracoccaceae bacterium | reverse complement strand
GACCATCTCGGTATAGAGCAGCGCATGGCGGCTCATCAGGCGGTGGAAATGGCGGCAATGGCGATCCGTCCAGTCCATCATCGGAGCCACGGAAAGCCGCGCGGCGCGGCGCAATGCGCGCTCGCCCGAATTTTCCGCCTCTTTTTGTGCCGTCATCGCCGCGCCTTCCCGGTCCGGGGATCCTTCCCGGCAGCCATCTAGCACCGAAAGGCCGGCCTGTTCCAGTCCCCGGGGCGGGCCTTACCGGCGGCCATCTCCCGCCGCTTGCGCCAGTAGCGCCGCATTGCCGCCCGAGGCGGTGGTATCGACGCAGACATGGCGCTCGATCAGCACATCGGGGCGGGTGATTGCGCCGGTCACGAGCGGCAGGATCGGCCCTTCGCGCGCCGCAAGAGCACGGGCGATGGCGCGGGCCCCGGCCTTGGCCCCCCAAAAAGCCACCGCGCCGAAGCCTTCGAGCGTGACGAGCGCTTCGGGGGCAAGCCCCGGGGCCTCCACCGCGAGCCCGCCGAGCGCGCGCGCGGCCTTGGCCTGGGCGCTGGCCGCTTCCGCGCCGGGGCCGAGGCAGAGAAGGGGCGCGCGCTGGTAGTGGTAGAGGCGGTTCGATTCGCCGGTGGGGCCGGGCATCGCCTCTTCGCTCACGGGGTGCGGCGAAGGGGCGAGCGCCGCGAGCGCGGCCCGCACCTGCGCCGGATCGGCGGCATCGGGCGTGGCTGGGGGCTCGCCGCCGGGCGCCGCGGGGGTGACAAAGCGCAAGAGGTAATCCGGCCCCCCCGCCTTGGGCCCGGTGCCCGAAAGCCCCTCGCCGCCGAAGGGCTGGCTGCCCACCACCGCGCCAATCTGGTTGCGGTTGACGTAGATATTGCCGGCGTGCACCGCCTCGCTCACCTGCTGCACGCGATCATCTATGCGGCTGTGAAAGCCGAAGGTGAGGCCGTAGCCCGTGGCATTGATATCGCCGATCACGCGAGGAAGATCGCGCGCGGCGAAAGGGGCGATATGGAGGACGGGGCCGAAGATCTCGCGCCCCAGATCGCCGATGCCGCCCACCCGGATCAGCGCGGGGGCGAAGAAATGCCCCTTGCCCGGTGCTTCGAACTGCTTCACGAGCCGCCCCTCGGCGCGCGCCCTTTCCACATGGGCGGTGAAATCGCGCTTCGCGGCCTCAGAGATCAGCGGGCCGATATCGCTTGAAAGATGCCAGGGATCGCCAAGGGAAAGCTCCTCCATCGCGCCCACCAGCATGGCGGTGAATTCATCGAAGATATCCTCCTGCACATAGAGGCAGCGCAAGGCCGAACAGCGCTGCCCGGCGGACTGGAAGGCGCTTGCGATCACGTCGCGCACCGCCTGTTCGGGAAGGGCGGTGCTGTCAAAGATCATGGCGTTGATGCCGCCGGTTTCGGCGATCAGCACGGCGCCGGGATCGCCATGCGCGGCCAGGCGCGCGCGGATCAGGCGCGCGGTTTCGGTGGAGCCGGTGAAGGCCACGCCGCTGATCGCGGGGCTCGCGGTGAGCGCTGCGCCCACGGTTTCGCCCGCGCCCGGCAGAAGCTGGAGCACTTCGCGCGGCACGCCGGCCTCGTGCAGAAGCGCCACCGCGCGCGCGGCAATGAGGGGCGTTTCCTCGGCCGGCTTGGCGAGCACCGCGTTGCCGGTGGCGAGCGCGGCGGCGATCTGGCCGGTGAAGATCGCGAGCGGAAAGTTCCAGGGCGAAATGCAGGCGAAGGTGCCGCGCGGGGAGGCATCGTACTTCTTCGCCTCGGCGGAGTAATAGCGCAGGAAATCGGCGGCCTCACGCAGTTCGCTCACCGCATCGGGAAGCGCCTTGCCCGCCTCGCGCGCCAGAAGCGCATAGATGGCGCCGAAATCGGCTTCAAGGAGATCGGCGGCGCGCTCAAGCACCTCGGCGCGCTCTTCCACCGGGGCCTGCCAGGGCCGCGCGGCGCTGATCGCCGCCTGCACCTGATCGGGCGTCGCCGGGTGCACCTCGCCCACCTGATCGGCCGGATCCGCCGGGTTCGTTACCGGTTCGGGCGCGCCATCGGGCAGATCGGCGGCCAGTGCGGGGCGCGCGTTGAAGAGGCGCTCGCGATAGGGCGCGCGGGCCTTTTCGATCTCATCAAGCGCCACAGGATCGGCGAGATCCCACCCGCGCGAATTCTTCCGCTGCGGCTGGAAGAGATCGGCCGGCAGGCGGATCGCGGCGGGGCGCGCGGGCGCGGCCTCGAGTGCTGCGAAGGGATCGGCGGCGACGGCTTCGGGCGGCACGTCTTCATTGACGATCTGATTGACGAAGGAGCTGTTGGCGCCATTTTCCAGCAGGCGGCGCACCAGATAGGCCAGGAGATCGCGGTGCTCGCCCACCGGCGCATAGATGCGGCAGCGCGTGCCCTCGCGCGCCATGACGATATCATGCAGCCGCTCGCCCATGCCGTGCAGGCGCTGAAATTCGTAATCCTCGCGCCCAAGCCCCGCCTCGCGCGCCATGTGGAGGATCGCCTCCACCGTATGGGCGTTATGGGTGGCGAACTGGGGATAGATGCGATCCGCCATCCCCAGAAGCCTGCGCGCATTGGCTATATAGGAAACATCCGTGGCCGCCTTGCGGGTAAACACCGGAAATCCCGGCGCGCCGATCACCTGGGCGCGCTTGATCTCGCTGTCCCAGTAGGCGCCCTTGACGAGCCGCACCATGATGCGCCGCTCAAGCCTTCCGGCGAGCGCGTGGAGCCATTCGATCACCGCGCCCGCGCGCTGGCCATAGGCCTGCACTACCACGCCGAATCCATCCCATCCCGCAAGCGCGGGATCGGCGAGCACCGCCTCGATCACATCGAGCGAAAGATCGAGGCGGTCGGCCTCCTCGGCATCGATGTTGAAGCCCATGCCGGCCGCGCGCGCAAGCGTGGCGAGCGAAAGGACACGCGGCACAAGCTCGGCCATCACGCGCGCACGCTTGGCTTCCTCGTAGCGCGGATGCAGCGCCGAGAGCTTCACCGAAATGCCGGGATCGAGGCGGATGTCGCCCCGCGTGCAGGCGGCCGAGATCGCGGTGATCGCGCGCCCGTAGGCGAGGTGATAGGCATCGGCATCCTTCATGGTGCGCGCCGCCTCGCCGAGCATGTCGTAGGAATAGCTGTAGCCCCTTTCCTCCATCGCGCGGGCGCGCTTCATCGCCGCGCCGATGCTCTCGCCGAGCACGAACTGGCGCCCCATCTCCTTCATCGCGCGCGCCACCGCGGCGCGGATCACCGGCTCGCCAAGCCGCTTCAGGGCGCCCTTCAGATGCGCGGCGATGCCGGATTCCTGCGGCTCCTCCAGCACCCGGCCCGTCAGCATCAGCGCCCAGGTGGAGGCATTGACGAGCGGCGAGGCGGAATGGCCGAGATGGCGCGACCAGTCCGAAGGCGCGATCTTGTCCTCGATCAGGGCATCGACGGTTTCGCTGTCGGGCACGCGCAGGAGCGCCTCGGCAAGGCACATCAGCGCAATGCCCTCCTCGGTGGAAAGGCCGTATTCGGAGAGGAACACCTCCATCAGCCCCGGACGCGCCGAGGCGCGGATCTCGCGCACCAGATCGGCCGCCCTGGCGCTGATGGCGGCGCGGGCATCGGGCGGGAGCGCGGCCGCGCCCACCAGATCGGCGAGCACGGCCTTTTCATCTGCATATTGAAGCGCGCGGATACGGCGGCGCAATGCCTCGGGCGAGCCTTTCTCCACCATTGTTTCCCCCTCCTTGCAACAAGGGAAGAATATCATTGCAAAAATAGGCTTTTTTCCCGTATTTTCCAGATCAGCAGGCATTTCGCCTTTTATGGAGATGAATTGCAGTGATTGAGAACACAGCCGATCTCGATGATTTCGATCGCGCCATCCTCGAAACCCTCGCCGCCGAGGGCCGCATCAGCGTGACCGATCTCGCCCGCCGGATCGGCCTTTCAAAAACGCCGACGCAAGCGCGCATGCGCCGGCTTGAAGCGGCCGGTTTCATCAAGGGCTACCGTGCCATTCTCGATCCGATCCGCCTCGGGCTCGATCACGTGGCCTTCGTGGAGGTGCGCCTTGACGACACCCGCGAAAGCGCGCTCGAAGCCTTCAACGCGGCGGTCGCCGCGATCCCGGAGATCGAGCAATGCCACATGATGGCCGCGAGCTTCGATTACCTGCTGAAGGTGCGGGTGCGGGACATGAACGCCTATCGCCGGGTGCTCGCCGAGAAGATTTCGAACCTGCCGCATGTGGCCGCCACCTCCACCTTCGTTGCCATGCAGGCGGTCAAGGAGGGGACGTTGTAGCGGCTTGTCATCGGGGCCGCTTGAGCTATTGTCGCGCTGAAATGCCTCTCGTGCCCGCGTGGTGGAATGGTAGACACAGGGGACTTAAAATCCCCAGGCAGAAATGCCGTGCCGGTTCGAGTCCGGCCGCGGGTACCAGTCCTGCAAGACGGCCCTGCCCTGATGGGGCTGGCCTTGGAGAACGGGAATGTTTCATGCCGTGACCGGGGCAGTGATGACCGAGGCAATGACGTGTTTTCCCCTCATCCCGTCACGGCGCGTTTGCCGTTACGGATGATCTCGTTGCGACCGATCATCTTTTTTTGATCGGATGTGGGTGGACCATCCCGGCGGGCTGCGGAATGCTGCGGGCAGGACGCACTCAAAGCCGGGAAGACATGATGCCAGACAATGACGCTCAGCCTGAAAATTTCTGGAATGAACGCTTCTCACAGCCGGGGTATCTGTTCGGGGTGGAGCCGGCGCAGTTCCTGCGCGATCATGAAGCCTATCTTGCCCCCGGCGCGCGAACCCTTGTGATTGCCGATGGAGAGGGGCGCAACTCCACGCATCTTGCCGAACTGGGGCTTGATGTGGTGGCGATGGATTCTTCGCATGTCGGCCTCGAAAAGGCCCGCGGGCTGGCGCGGGAGAAGGGTGTCACGGTGGATTTCCGGCAGGCCGACATTGCCGATTGGGATTGGGAAGAGGCTGCCTATGATCTGGTCGTGGCGATCTTCATCCAGTTCATGGGGGCTGCTCGGCGGGCCGAGGTATTCGAAGGCATGAAGCGCACTCTTCGCCCGGGCGGCACCCTGATGCTGCATGGCTATACGGTGGAGCAGCTGGAATATGGCACGGGCGGACCGCCGGTGGCAGAAAATCTCTACACGCTGCGAATGCTCGAAGATGCCTTTGCCGACATGGAGATCCTGCACCTTCGTGCCTATGAACGGGATGTGGATGAGGGCGCGGGGCATTCCGGCCGTTCTGCCCTGGTGGATCTGATCGCGCGCAAACCGGCCTGACAGACAGGATAGCCGGCTGCGCCACAACAGTCATCCCGGCTGTTGCTGCCAGCGTTCGGCAGGTGGGCGCGGATCAATCCTCGCAGGTTTCGCAACCCGTATCGATGAACCAGCCGCCCGGGCCGGCAATGTGATCAGGCAACACCATGATCATGGCTTCACGGATGGCGAACAGGGTGAGGAAGCTCATCGCTACCTGAAAAAACGTGATATCGAAAAACCAGTACATCCGATTCATCCTTCTTTGGCCCCACGATCTCTTTCTCGCGGGAGATAGCGGCCAAAAAATGACGAAAGGTCGGCATTTTATTTCTACGTTAACGAGACCCTGCCAATTCGTTACACCCGGCCGAATCCCGGCCTCCAATGTCCATCGGCACTCCGGGAATCGACCTCTCACGCTTGATCTTTCCGCCGAAACAGAAGTGCGCAACGGTGCTGGAACCGCAAGATCAGCGTGCAGACGGCCGTTCTCCCTGCCCCTCTGCCCCCCCGCTTCCCGCCGCACCGGTCCTCTGCAGCAACTGCGGCGAGAATATCGTGTGGCAAGCCCGCCCCTTGTGCTTTGAGGCATAGAGCGCAACATCCGCATCCTGCATCATCCGGTCTATTTCCGGGATTTCGTAATAGTCCGAGATCGTGGTGCCGACGCTGCCGGAAATCCGGCAGGTCACATCATCATAGGGGATGGGCTGCTCGAGTCGGGCAATGATCCTGCGGGCGATCCTGTCAAGCTTTTCATGATTGGTGATCCTGTTGATGAGAAGGATGAATTCATCCCCTCCGACCCGGGCAACGAGATCCTCTTCGCGGGTTTCCTCCCTCAGGATCCGGGCAACATGCTGCAACACGTGATCGCCGGCAGCGTGGCCGTAAGTATCGTTCACGGCCTTGAAGAAATCGAGATCGAGGTGCATCAGGCTGAATTTCTCGCCGCTCGCGACCAGCCGCGAGAGCACGCGATCCGCGGAACGGCGGTTGCCGAGCCCGGTCAGGGTGTCCGTATAGGCCTGTTCTTCCGCCGCGATCCGGGCTTTCTCGAGCTTTTCGTTGAGATCCCTGAAAGCCGCCATTGCCGCCGATTTCGCCTCGACGAGGAACAGCATTTCCACCGCCAGATCGGTTGGCGCGAAATCGGATGCGTTCAGATCCAGCCGGGCCACGGCATCCACGATGGCAATCCCGTAGGAGAGATTGAGAAGGCATCCCCCGCCCGGCAGCGGCACGGCGATGCCCTTCAGCGGGATGTCATGGCATCCCCTGGCGCGCAGATGGAGCTTCTGGCCGCCCGTATGTACAAGATCGGCGATCGTATGGATGCCGTAGGGGCGGCTGAAATCGAAAACGGAGAACACATCTTCGCCGATTATCCCGCGCCCGGGACACAGCTTGCGCGCCGTCGGGCCGCAGGAGGTGATCACGGCGTGCCTGTCGACGATAACATGCATCGGCAGAAGAGATGCGAGCCCTTCCTGATCCAGGGTGATGGCGTCATTTATCAGCCCGCCATCCATCATCCTGCAATCTCCACCTGCGCCGGCCCGCGCTCGCTGCCCGGCCGGAAGCCCTGCGAGAGGCTGAAATGGCGCCCCTCGGAGAAGGCCGCTTCAAGCAGCCTGATGGATATCCTTTCGCAGCAGCCCTCCGTTCCCATGTGCTCGAGAAACACAAGCGCGCCGTAATCATCCGCCATGGCCCGCAGAATGCCTATCATGACATGGCCGAAGCCGGGATTGCGCCAGCGGCAATAGAGCGAGAAATCCCCCGTTTCCCGGTAGCCGACAAGCTCGAGGCGGGGCAATTCCAGCTCCGGCACCGCGAGGCGAGCGCGATCATGCAGATCATCGAGCGAGTGCAGGAAATCGATGAATGTAAGCCCGCAGAAGCGCAGCAGGCGGCGGGGGGCCGTATGCCGCTGGTTCGTCACGAGGAATGTGCCGAGATCCTCCATGAGCATTTCACGCGGGCGCGAGAGCCGCTCGGCCGCGGCATCGAGCACGGCATATGTGAGCGCATCATCATATTCGAGCATGGCTTCGAACCTGTCGAAACCGAGACCGGCAGCGCGCGCGATGTCTTGCCACGCATCCGCGCCATGGGTATCGCAGATGAAGCACTGGATCGATCTGTTGATGAGCCCGTGCATGGGATCCTTCCTTGACTTTCGCCAAGGCTACCCTGCCCGGGTTAACAGAATCCGAACGGCTCAGGGATTGATGATTAAAATACGCCCCTTCACATCGAGGGCGCGGATCTCCGGCTGCGTTACGGCGAAATCGCCTTCATGGATGCTGTCGATGAAGGCTGCGATCTCCCCTTCGCCCAGCAGCAGATCAGTGCCCAGAACCAGGATTTGCGCTCGCTCGTATTTCTCTCCCGCCCGCCTGAAGCCGGCTTCTAGAAAGCTCAGCCCATGCGCGATGACAATCGCCTCTTCGCCCGGAGAGGCGGGCAGGAAATCGCCGTGCACGAGCACACAGGCCGGATTGCCGCGGGGCGTTTGCGCCGCACAGGCCGCATCCAGCAGGCGGAGCGTGTTTTCCTCCATCGCCTCGAGAACGGGAAAGGAATCGAAATCCGGGTCCGGGCGCACGGGCATCCGGCCGGCGATTCTTTCCAGCGTCCTGCGGCCCTCATAGGGCGGCAGGGCCTTGCGGAAGGGATCGAAAGGCCGTTGCCAGCCCTTTTCCTCAAGCTCCCCGATCCGGGCCACGAGACGCGCATGCGCCGGATGATCGCGCATCCCCTTCAGCCGTTCGATGCCGGCCGCGCCCGCGCGGCCCCAATCATTGTGCATCGTCAGGATGTCGAGCGTATCCGCATCCGCGCGCCCGCTTTCCAAACGCGCGATCTGGCTTTCCGTGGATATGCGCTGGGGATCGAGCACCGGAGTAAGCCACAGGGCGGCGATGGCCAGCGTCAGGAGCGCGAGAGCGATGTTGATCCGCCGGATGCGGGCCATCCAGCCCCGCCCCCACAGCACGGAGAGCGCGTATGAAAGCGCATGGAGCAGCACGATCGCCGCCATGGTTGCCGCGGCGAGGCGATCCGGGGTCCAGCCATACTGGCGCACCCGCTGGGCTATGGCCAGAATGGCGAGCACGGCCAGCACGGGCAGGAGCAGCGCGAGCCCCCGCGCCATCAGCCGCATGGAGCCCGATCGCACCGCCTCACCGTCATCGCGATCGGCGGCGATGGTGACGAGAGTGATCGCCGTCAGCGCCATCGCCAGAAGCGTGGCGGCAACGGAAACCCCACCGAAAATGCCATCTAGCCCCTTCAGCGGCAGGGCGATCACGAATACCACCACCACGATCAGCACAACCGGCAGGAAAAGGCGCAGGAGACGCAGGACGAGATGGGGGGAAACATAGGTGGAATATTCGCCAACCACAGCCAGCGCCAGGCCGAGCACGGCGCCGGTCAGCACAAAGGGAACGGGCTTGATATCGAGGATTTCCTCGATCAGATCGAGGCCTATCAGCTGGAAGAGCGCATTGGCGAGCAGGATCACCCCCCAGAAGAGCCCGACAAACAGAAGCGCCGCCGCGAAGCGCACGACGATGTTCCAGGCATGGAGGAAAAGCGCCGGATAACTGCGCCAGCCCTCATCGGGGCGTGCTGCCGCGATCAGGAATGGAAGCGGCACGAAGATCAGGATCGCAAGGGCGAGAATCGGATGTCCGGTGCCCATGAACTGCGAGATGCCGTCAAAGCGCAGGCTC
>JALVEX010000297.1 GCA_027030435.1 Paracoccaceae bacterium | reverse complement strand
GTGGGCGGCTTCGGGCCGCTGCCCGCACCCCTTGCGCACCTCATGTGGCCGCCTTGCCCGCCGCCGAGCCGCGCTCGCGATATGGGGTGATGTCATATTGGGCGCGGTAGCATTTCGAAAAATGCGAAGGCGAGGAGAAGCCGCAGGCCAGCGCCACGTTGATCACGCTCATATCCGTCTGCATCAGGAGGTTGCGCGCCTTCTGGAGCCGCAGTTCCATGTAATAGCGTTTCGGGCTGCGGTCGAGATAGCGGCGGAAGAGCCGTTCGAGCTGGCGGGTGGACATCCCAACGTCGCGCGCAAGCTCCGAAGGGCTGATCGGCTCTTCGATGTTTTCCTCCATCCGCTTGATCACTGCGGCAAGCTTGGGGTGGCGCACGCCGATGCGGGCGGGCACGGAAAGGCGCTGGGTATCGCGATCGGTGCGCAGCTGGCTGTAGATCAGCTGATCGGCCACGTCATTGGCCAGCGCCTCGCCGTGATCGGCGGCGATCAGCTTCAGCATCATGTCAAGCGAGGCGGCGCCGCCGGCGGCGGTGAGGCGGTTGCCGTCGGTCACGAAAACGGAGCGGGTGAGCTCGATATCGGGAAAATCCTCGGCAAAGCCATCCTGATTTTCCCAGTGGATGGTGGCGCGGCGGTTGTCCAGAAGCCCGGCGCGCGCCATCACATGCGCACCCGTGCACAGCCCGGCAATGGCGGGCCCGCGCCGCGCCTCGCGCCTCAGCCAGTTCAGCAGCGTCTTCGTGGTGGCGCGCTGCACATCGAGCCCGCCGCAAAGCACGATCACGTCATGGCGGCCGCATTCCTGCAGGGGATGATCGAGCGCGATCGCGATCCCCGCCGAACAGGTGACGGCACCGGGCCCCTCCGCCCCGCCGCCCTCGCCGGTGAGCGACCAGCCGTAAAGCCTGCGCCCCGCCATGCGGTTGGCGATCCTGAGCGCCTCGATCGCGGACGAAAACGCCAGCAGCGAGAAATTCTCGAGCAGCACGAAGGTGAAATGGCGCGGCGCCTCGCCGCCCCCCGGGGCCGGTTTCGCCGCTGAAGCCTCCTTTTCCGTCATGGGGAAATCCCGTCGGTTGATCCCTTGATCCGCTTGCGAGCCAATCAGCTTTGCCAGGCCGGATCAAGAGCATATCGCCGCCCGCAAACCGCCTCTGCCGCCCTTGCCGCATAGCGCATGGCGGGGTCGATTTCTGCGGTTGGCAGGAAGGGGCGATCGGCGTATAAGCTGGCCGACATGACGATGGTTGCGGAGCACTGAACAAGATGAGCGACTGGCAGAAGAGCGATTGGCGCGAAAAGCCCCGGGTGCAGATGCCCGATTACCCCGATCAGGCCGCGCTGGCCGAGGTCGAGGCGCAGCTTGCGAAATACCCGCCGCTCGTCTTTGCCGGCGAGGTGCGCCGCCTGCGCGCCGCTCTGGGCGATGCTGCCGAAGGCCGCGCCTTCCTGCTCCAGGGCGGTGACTGTGCCGAAAGCTTCGCCGAATTCTCGGCCGACAACATCCGCGATACCTTCAAGGTGATGCTGCAGATGGCGATGGTGCTGACCTATGGCGCCAAGGTGCCGGTGATCAAGGTGGGGCGCATGGCCGGCCAGTTCGCCAAGCCCCGCTCCGCGCCCACGGAGGTTCGCGGCGATCGGGAACTGCCAAGCTACCGGGGCGATATCATCAACGAGCTTGCCTTCACCCCCGAGGCCCGCATCCCCGACCCGAAGAAGATGCTTCAGGCCTATACCCAGGCCGCCGCCACGCTCAATCTCCTGCGCGCCTTCTCCACCGGCGGCTATGCCGATGTGCATCAGGTCCACAGCTGGACGCTGGGCTTCACCCGCGGCGAAAATGCAGCGCGCTACCGCGACATGGCCGCGCGCATCTCCGACACGCTCGATTTCATGCGCGCCGCCGGGGTGGACAGCGCGCGCGCCCAGACCCTCCAGACGGTGGATTTCTACACCAGCCACGAGGCGCTTCTGCTGGAATACGAAGAGGCGCTCTGCCGGATCGACAGCACCACCGGCCTGCCTGTCGCGGGTTCGGGCCACATGCTCTGGATCGGCGATCGCACCCGCCAGCCAGACGGCGCGCATGTGGAATTCTGCCGCGGGGTGCAAAATCCGATCGGCCTCAAATGCGGCCCGTCGATGACATCCGATGATCTCAAGCGCCTGATGGGGCGCCTCAACCCCGATAACGAGCCCGGCCGCCTCACCCTCATCACCCGCTTCGGCGCCGGCAGCGTCGGCGAGCACCTGCCGCGCCTGATCCGCACGGTGCGCGAAGAGGGCGCCAATGTGGTCTGGTCCTGCGATCCCATGCACGGCAACACGATCAAGTCCTCC
>JALVEX010000296.1 GCA_027030435.1 Paracoccaceae bacterium | reverse complement strand
AATATCCTCGCCGGAGGCATCCCGCACGCGCCACCTGCCCCGAAGGCCGGAGCCTCAGGGCAGAATGTGCAGCCAGAGCCAGGCCGTCAGGATCGTCGCCGCCGTGCCGATCAGCACCGCCGAGGCCGCGACCCGCTTCGCCACGCCGTAGATATTGGCAAACACATAGGCGTTGATGCCCGGCGCCATGGCCGCCGTCAGAACGGCGGAGCGGAAGGCGGGGCGGGGCAGATCGAAGGCCTTCCCGAGCCCCCAGGTGATCGCCGGATGCAGGAAGAGCGATACCGCGACGATGAAGAGAATGGTGCGCAGATCCCCTTCGGGGCGATAGCGCAGCAGCACGCCGCCCAGCCCGAACAGCGCCGCTGGCAGCGCCGCGCGCGAGATGAGATCGACCGCGCTCGCCACCACCTCCGGCACCGGCACCTGCCCGAGATTGACGACAAACCCCGCAATGATGCCGAGAATGAGCGCATTGGCGAGCATCGCCCGCAGCACCTTCAGCGCCGTCTGCCCGATCCCGCTGCCGCTTTCGCGCGCCCGAGCGATCTCCATCGCCGTGATGCCGATGGCGTAGCAGAAAGGCGAATGGATGGCTATGATAGCGTAATTAGCCCCGAGCGCATCGGCCCCGTAGGCACGTTCGGTGATCGGCAGGCCGAGGAGGAGAGAATTGGAAAACAGCCCGATGAAGCCGATCGCCACGCTGTCGGGCCAGGGACGCTTGAAGAGGAAGCGCGCGCCGAGCAGCCCCACGAGAAAGCCCGCCAGCGCCCCGCCATAGAAGCTCATGAGCAGTGCAAGATCGAAATTCTGCGCCAGATCGAGCCGCGAGATGGCGCGAAAGAGCAGCACCGGGATGGCGAATTTCTGGGTGAACACCATCAGCCCGTCCACCCCCGCGGGCGAAAACCACCCCTTCCAGGCGGCAAGATAGCCGTAGCCGATCACCAGAAAGACCGGCAAGATCACATTGAGAAGATCCTGCATGTTGTTCCCCCTCGGGTTCCTCCCCTCTTAGGCCGGGGCGGCGGGAAAGGAAATGCCTGAGGGGAAGGGCGTCTGCCCGCCCCGGCGCTTTGCGTGGCCGAGAGGGCCGGCGCGCCTTCGGGCCGCCTTTGCAATGATGGGTCGCACGGAAGGGGGCGCGACTGAATCCGGCAGGGAGGGGGAGATGCAGGGATCGGCTTTTCTGCGGTGCCGCCACCTGTGGGGGCCGCCAGCTCCCCTCCGCTCCGGGCCTTTCACAAGCGCCGACGGGGAGGCGCGAGAAGAGGCGTCCGGGCCGGCGATCAGCCCCCCCGTGAGCCCGTGAAGGGTCCGCCTTCTCAGCTTTCTGGCTGATCGGGGGAGGGGGTCTCGGCGTGCCTTTCGCCCCAATCGCGCATGGCTTCGATGATCGGCCCGAGATCGCGCCCCTTCCGGGTCAGGACATATTCGGCCCTGGGGGGATGGCTGGAATAGAAGCGCCGCTCGATGATGCCCTGATTCTCGAGGGCCTTGAGGCGCTTTGAAAGCGTCGTCGGCGCGATGCCCACGAGCCCGTTCTGCAGATCCTGGAAGCGGCAGGCGCCATGCAAAAGAAGATCGCGCAGGATCAGCGCCGTCCAACGCTGTCCGATGATGCCGAACGTCCGGGCAACCGGGCATTGGCTTTCCGCCGTTTTCGCCATTTTCTTTCCACCGGCCATGCCTTCGCCCCTTCCCTCAGGGCAGGATATTGACCTTGCCTGCGGATTTCCAGTGGAAATAGTCACTACATAATATAAAGTAACTATCATCGTGCTAGCGAATCGGCAAAGGAGCCCCGCCATGGACCTGACCATCCCCGAATATCTCGCCACCATCGACCCGTTCCTGCGGGCGCTGCCCGTCGGGCTTGTTCTGATGCTGATCTGGATCGGCAGTTTCAGGATTCCGGGCGGGGCAGATGGGCGCTTCGCCCTGGCGGGGATTCTCACCGGCGGGCTGCTGGGCTGGCTTGCCTTGGCCGAATATATCGGTGCGCGCAACATCTACTGGACACCGAACACCCCGAATGTGCCGCTCATCGCCTTCGGCATCCTCGTGCCCATCGCGCTGGGGCTCCGGCTCCTGCTTCGCTCGGCGGGCGTCGCCCGGCTGGTTGACGCGCTGCCCCTCTCCTGGCTCGTCGGGGTGCAGTTCTATCGCGCGCTCGGGGTTGTCTTTCTGATGCTCTGGGCCGATGGCTATCTGCCCTGGCAATTTGCCTGGCCGGCAGGTATCGGCGATGTGATGACGGGCGTTCTTGCCCTCTATGTGGCCTGGATGCTGGCGAAAGGCGCGCCCGGCGGCCGGGCCGGGGCCCGTGCCTGGTGCCTGTTCGGCATTGCCGATCTGGTGGTCGCCGTCAC
>JALVEX010000295.1 GCA_027030435.1 Paracoccaceae bacterium | reverse complement strand
GCCGTGAAGCGGATCTCGGGATCCACCGCCTTCAGCGCGTTCTCGACCTTGCGTATGGTTTCGGGCGTGATGCTCTCGGCCCCCTTCTGGGCCTGGATGCGGATCGTGGCGACGTTCTTTTCGGGGCCGAAGGAGGGATCGAAAACTTCCGTGATCACCACGTCCCCAAGCCCGAGCGGCCCGATCGCCTTCCTGTAGGCGCCCACGTCCACGGGATTGACGGAGACCGTGCGGATCGTGGTGCCGCCGCGAAAATCGATGCCGAAATTCAGCCCCATGGCGAAGAACAGCACCAGCGAAAGCACCATCGCCACCACCGAGGCGCCGAAGGTGTAGCGCGCGTATCTGAAGAAATCCCAGTTGGTCTCTTCGGGAACGAGTTTCAGGCGCATCTTCTCATACCTCGATGGTTTTGGGGCGGCGGCGCTCGAACCACATCACGATGATGAGGCGGGTCACGTAGATCGCGGTGAAAACGGAGGTGATGATCCCGAGCCCGAGCGTGACGGCAAAGCCGCGCACCGGCCCCGCCCCCATCAGGAACAGGATCACCGCGGTGATGAAGGTGGTGATATTGGCGTCGATGATCGCCGAGAGCGCCTTTTCATAACCAAGCTCCACCGCCCGCGCCGGGCCGCGGCCCGCCTTCAGCTCCTCGCGGATGCGCTCGAAGATCAGCACATTGGCATCGACCGCCATGCCGATCGTCAGCACGATCCCGGCGATGCCGGGCAGGGTGAGCGTGCCGCCGATCATGCTGAGCATCCCGAAGATGATGGCCACGTTGAGCGCCAGCGCCACATCGGCGATGAGCCCGAAAACGCCGTAGCTCAGCACCATGAAGGCCACCACCGCGACCAGCGCCACGATGGAGGCGAGCTTGCCCGCCTCGATGCTGTCCTGCCCCAGTTCGGGGCCGATGGTGCGCTCCTCGATCACATCGAGCCCGGCCGGCAGCGCGCCGGCGCGCAACAGGACCGCCAGACGGGTCGATTCATCGAGGCTGAAATTGCCGGTGATGATCCCCGATCCACCGCGGATCGCCGTCTGGATCACGGGGGCGGAGATCACCTCGTTGTCAAGCACGATGGCGAAGGGCTCGCCCACATGCTCGGCCGTGTAATCGCCGAACTTGCGCGCGCCCGCGGGATCGAAGCGGAAGCTCACCGCCGGGCGGCCGTTCTGATCGAAGGAGGGCTGGGCATCCACCAGTTCCTCGCCCGTCACCACCGGCGTATCCTCGACGATGTAATAGGTGCCGGGATCGTCCACCGACGGCAGGACAACCGTGCCCGGCGGGTGGCTGGCATCGGGATCGCTCGTGCGCCCCACAACCGGCATGAACTCGAGCTTTGCCGTCTTGCCCAGAAGCGCCTTCAGCTCGGCGGCGCTGCCAAGCCCCGGCACCTCGATCAGGATGCGGCGATCGCCCTGGCGCTGGATGGTGGGCTCGCGGGTGCCCACCTCGTCGATCCGGCGGCGGATGATCTCGAGCGATTGCTGGAGCGTGCGCTCGTCGGTCGCCTTCTTCTCGGCATCCGAAAGCGTGACCACCAGCGTATCGCCCTCGGCCCTGACCTCGATATCGCGCGAGCCGACCCCGGTGAGAGAAGCCACCGGGCGCGCCAGCCGCTTCACGATCTCGAGCGCGCGCGCCATGCCCTCGGGCTTGGCGATCCGCACCCGAAGCTCGCCCTTGGGCGCCTCGATGCGCCGGATGCCGCCGATCACGTCACGCTCCACCTTCAGCGCGTCGCGGATCTCGGGCCACATGGCCTTCACCCGGCTGTCATAGACATCCTCCGTCTTCACCTCGACAAGAAGATGCGCGCCCCCGCGCAGATCGAGCCCGAGATTGACAAGCCCGGAGGGCAGCCAATCGGGCCAGGCCTTCGCCGCGGCGCGGTTTTCCGGCGTGTCCTGCCCCGCCTCGATCGCCGCCACCGCGTCATTGTGGCGCTCCACGCGCGGATAGAAGGCATTGGGAAGCGCATAGATCAGCCCGAGGAGCACGAGGCTCCAGATCAGGATCCGCTTCCAGAGAGGGAATTGCAGCATCGTTCTGCCCGATCGGTTGAAGGGGTTGCGGGATCAGCCGTTGGCGGCTTCAAGGCTGGTGTCGGTCTTGCTCAGGACCTTCTGGATGGTGTGCTGCACCACCCGCACCTTGACGCCGGGCGCGATCTCCACCTCGATCTCGCCGCCGTCCTTCACCTTCGTCACCTTGCCGATGAGGCCGCCCTGGGTGATCACCCGATCACCGCGCTTCAGCGCCGCCACCATGGCCTGGTGCTCCTTTGCCTTCTTCTGCTGCGGGCGGATCAGCAGGAAATACATGATCGCGATGATCAAGAGGAGGGGGATCAACTGTCCGAATGCGCTTGGGCCTTCCATGATGCTTCTCTTTCCTGTGCTGGCGGGGCCTTCGCAGCCCGCATTTCGCGCGCACCCTATATGTGGCCCAAATGCTTGGCAAGGCAAAGGCGCGCCCATTTCCGGGCTTCCGCGAAAAGCCCTTTCGGGGCATATGGATATTGAACCGAAAAGCGCAACCCATGGAGAGTGCGGCGAAATGGACAGGAGCGATACCCCGGCACATATGATCCTGCCGATCACGCCCCACGCCTTCTGGGCATGGGTGGCGCTTCTCGGCCTGTTCGCCCACGCGCTTCCGGGCCTGATTGCCTCGATCGCTACATGGCTCAAATCCCGCGCTTCCACCCCGCCGCCAAATAAGCCATAACCGCACCAGCCGATTCAAAGCACCCAGACGGAGCCCGCCCATGCACGATATCCGCGCCATCCGCGAAGATCCGCAAGCCTTCGATGCCGCCATGGCCCGGCGCGGGCTGGCGCCTGTCGCCGCCGAGATCCTCGCGCTCGATGATCGCCGCCGCGCCGCCATCCGCGCCGCCGAGGAGGCCCAGGCCGCGCGCAACCGCGCCAGCAAGGAGGTGGGCGCGGCAAAGGCGAAGGGCGACGAGGCCGAGTTCGAGCGCCTGCGCGCGCTCATGGCCGAGAAGAAATCCGAGATCGCCCGCCTCGAGGAAGAAGCGAAGGCGCTCGAATCCGAGCTGCGCGATCTGCTCCTCGGCCTGCCCAATATCCCCGCCCCCGACGTGCCCGAGGGAAGGGACGAGAACGACAACGTCGAGATCCGCCGCTGGGGCGCCCCGCGCGAATTCTCCTTCAAGCCCCGCGAGCATTACGAAATCCCCGCCGCCAGGGCGGGGCTCGATTTCGAGGCGGCGGCAAAGCTTGCCGGCTCGCGCTTCGTGGTGATGAAGGGGGCGATGGCGCGCCTCCACCGCGCACTCGCGCAGTTCATGCTCGAGATCCACACCGAAGAACACGGGCTCGAGGAAGTCTGGACCCCGGTGCTGGTGCGCGAGGAGATGATGCTCGGCACCGGCCAACTGCCCAAGTTCGGCGAAGACAGCTATCAGACGCGCGAAGGCTGGTGGCTCATCCCCACCGCGGAAGTCACGCTCACCAATCTCGTCAACGGCGAGATCGTGGCCGGCGATACCCTGCCGCGCCGCTACGTGGCCGATACCCAGTGCTTCCGCTCCGAAGCCGGCAGCGCCGGGCGCGACACGGCGGGAATGCTGCGCCAGCACCAGTTCGAGAAGGTGGAGATGGTCTCGATCACCACCCCCGAGGAAAGCGACGAGGAGCACGCGGAGATGACGAAACGCGCCGAAACCATCCTCGAGCGCCTCGCCCTTCCCTACCGCACCGTGATCCTCTGCACGGGCGACATGGGCTTTGGCGCACGGCGCACCCATGATATCGAGGTCTGGCTGCCGGGGCAGAACAAGTATCGCGAGATCAGCTCGGTTTCCACCTGCGGCGATTTTCAGGCCCGCCGGATGAACGCGCGCTTCCGTCGCGAGCCCGGCGCAAAGCCCGAATTCCTCCACACGCTCAATGGCTCGGGCCTTGCGGTGGGCCGCACCCTGATCGCGGTGCTGGAAAACGGCCAGGAGGAGGATGGCTCCGTCACCCTCCCCGAAGCCCTCCACCCCTTCCTCGGCGCCAGGAGCCGCATCACCCCGGAAGGCGAACTGGTCTGATCATCACGCCTGCCCGCCGCCAATCCATCATTGGTCCGTAACTATCCCGGGGGTGCGGGGGCGGGGGCCGGAAGAAAGAGGGGCAGCCCCTGCTCCGGAGGCAGGGACTGCTCTGCCCTCACCGCCCCTTGAAAAACCCGCCCAGGATCCCGCGCACGATGCGCCGGCCGGTGGTGCCTTTCAGCTCCTTCAGCACCATCTCTCCGATCGCCTCGCCCCAGCCTTTTTCGCCCTTGCGCTTGCGCGAGGTCGAGCGCCCCACGCGATTGCCGGAATAGCGCCGCCCCGTCCGAAATTCGCGCAGCGCCAGATCCTCTTCCTCCGCCTCGCGCCGCTCGGCCTCCTCGGCCGCCTTCGCCGCCTCCTCGGCCCGCTTCTTCAGCATCTCGAAGGCAGAATTGCGATCGAGCTTCTCTTCGTATTTGCCGGCGATGGGCGAGGCGGCGATCACCGCGCGGCGCTCCTCGTCCGTGATCGGGCCGAGCTGCGAGCTCGGGGGGCGGATGAGCGTTCGCTCGGCCATGCCGGGGATGCCCTTTTTCTCCAGGAATGACGTCACCGCCTCGCCCACGCCCACCTCGCGGATCGCGTCCTCGATCGAGAAGCGCGGGTTGTCGCGGTAGGTTTCGGCGGCCATCGCCAGCGCCCGGCGATCGCGCGCTGTGAAGGCGCGCAGCGCGTGCTGCACGCGGTTGCCGAGCTGGCCGAGAATATCCTCCGGGATGTCGTCGGGGTTCTGCGTGACGAAATAGACGCCGACGCCCTTGGAGCGGATGAGGCGGGCCACCTGCTCCACCTTGTCCACCAGCACCTTCTGCGCGCCGTCGAAAAGAAGATGCGCCTCGTCGAAGAAGAACACGAGCTTGGGCTTTTCGGGATCGCCCACTTCGGGCAGCTCTTCGAAAAGCTCGCTCAGCAGCCACAGCAGCGAGGTGGCGTAAAGGCGCGGGCTCGCCATCAGCTTGTCGGCGGCGAGGATGTTGATCCGCCCGCGGCCCTTCTCATCCTTCAGCATGAGATCGGAGAGCGCCAGCGCCGGCTCGCCGAAGAGATTGGTGCCGCCCTGATTTTCCAGCACCAGGAGCCGGCGCTGGATCGCCCCGATCGAGGAGGGCGAGACATTGCCGTAGCGCAGCTGCACCGCATCGGCGTTTTCGCCGAGCCACACAAGGAGCGCCTGCAGATCCTTCAGATCGAGAAGCGGCAGGCCCTGTTCGTCGGCGATGCGAAAGGCGATGTTGAGCACCCCTTCCTGCGCCTCCGTCAGCTCCAGCATCCGCGCCAGCAGGAGGGGCCCCATCTCGGCCACCGTGGTGCGCACCGGATGGCCCTTCTCGCCGAAGAGATCCCAGAAGGTGACGGGGAAGCTCTCGTAGCGGTAGCGATCGGCGAAACCGATCTTTTCGGCCCGGCTCATGAAGGCCTCATGCAGCTTGAAATCGGGCGACCCCGCCTTCGCCAGCCCCGCCAGATCGCTTTTCACATCGGCAAGGAACACCGGCACCCCGGCATTGGAAAAACCCTCGGCGAGGATCTGCAGCGTCACCGTCTTGCCGGTTCCGGTGGCGCCGGCGATCAGGCCGTGACGGTTGGCGTATTTCAGCAGAAGATTCTGCGGCACCTTGTATTCGGGGCCACCGCCCCCCACGAATATGTGATCTTCACTCACGGCTCATCTCCCCGGCCATTCTCATTCCATGCGAAAATACAATCTTAACCATTTTGCGCCAGACTGGACTCGTTCAGGCTGTTCGGCAGCTACCGGATGCCCGAACATACTTCCTCCCTGTCAGACTGGCCGCGCCACGTGCGCGGCCTTTTTTTTATATGCGTTTTTTTCCATGTGTAATTCAACACGATAGGCCGGATTTCCTGTTGACCGGTGCGACAAAACGCCATAAATTCCCCGCAATGATGAAGTCGGCCAGTCCGACAGGGAGGAACGATCGGAAAAGGGCCTTGTGAAGGGTCCTTTTTCTTTTGCCTCTTTCCAGCCCCGCACCCGGCAGGCAGACTTTGCAGGCGAACGGCGGCAGGAAATGGCCGAGCGCGGCGCGGCAAACCCGTTTTCGCCGCTGACTTCCCCCCCGCGGCGTGATAAATCGCTGCCGGACATCGCCAGCAACAACAGAAAGCAGACAGAAAAGATGCAGGACAGAATGGCAAAACTCCTCCGGATCCTCGCCGCCGGCGGCCTGATCGCGCTGGCCGCCCCCGGCCTTGCGCAGGAAACCCAGCCAACCCAGCCGACAGGCGAAACGGCTGGCGGAGCGGCGGGCGAAACGCCGGCCGCACCCGCAACAACCCCCGATCCCGATGCCCCGGCAAGCGCCGAAAATCCGGTGGGGCTCAACATGGGCGAGGAAGTGCGCGACGAAAACGCGCCGGGCACGATCTACGTGCGCGAAAAGCACGGCGATTGGGAAATCCGCTGCACCCGCATGCCCGAGGGCCAGCAGGATCCCTGCCTGATGTATCAGCTCCTGAAGGACGAAAACGGCAATCCGGTGGCCGAATTCACGCTCTTCAAGCTGCCCGAGGGCCAGAAGGCGGAAGCGGGCGCCACCATCGTCACCCCGCTCGAAACCCTGCTCACCCGCCAGCTCACGCTCACCGTGGATGGCGGGCCGAAGAAGCGCTATCCCTTCACCTGGTGCGCGCAGAACGGCTGCTATGCGCGCATCGGCTTCACCAAGGGCGATATCGCCGCCTTCAAGCGCGGCGCAAAGGCGACGGTCACCATCGTGCCGGTGGTCGCCCCGACGACGGAGATCAATGTCACCGCTTCCCTCAAGGGCTTTACCAAGGCCTATGAGGCGGTCAGCAAGGCCAATCAGTCGGCCGGGAAGCCGGAAGAAAAACCAGCGGAAAATCAGTAGGGCCACAGCCCCTTTGCACACGCGCCACATGAAGCCCCGCCCGAACCGGCGGGGCTTTCCTCATGGGCGCAAAGCGGTGTCTCTCAGGGCGCCTTCCTGAGCGCCAGCACCGCATTCAGCCCGCCAAAGGCGAAGGCGTTGGAAAGCACCGCGCTCACTTCGGCCTCGCGCGCCACGTTGGGCACCACGTCGAGCGGGCATTCCGGATCGGGCGCCTCGAAGCCGATGGTGGGCGCGATCACGCCCTCGCCAAGCGCCATGATGCAGGCCAGAAGCTCCACCGCCCCGGTGGCGCCGATCAGGTGGCCGTGCATGGATTTGGTGGAGGAAATCATCAGATCATCCGCCGCCGCGCCGAACACATCGGCGATGGCGGCGCATTCCGTCCTGTCATTGGCGCGGGTGCCGGTGCCGTGGGCATTGATGTAGCCCACGTCCTGGGGCGCGAGCCCGCCATCGGCCAGCGCCCCGGCAATGGCGCGCGCCGCGCCCGCGCGGCTGGGCACGACGATATCGGCGGCGTCCGATGTCATGGCAAAACCCACCACCTCGGCGAGGATCTCCGCGCCGCGCGCGCGCGCGTGCTCCAGCTCCTCGAACACGAAGACCGCCGCCCCCTCTCCCATCACCATGCCGCTGCGGGTGGCCGAAAACGGCCGGCAGGCCTCGCGGCTCATCACCCGCAGGCCCTCCCAGGCCTTGACGCCGCCAAAGCACAGCATCGCTTCCGCGCCCCCGGCCAGCATCACCGGCGCGCCGCCCGCGCGCACAAGATTGAAGGCCTGGCCCATGGCGTGATTGGAGGAGGCGCAGGCGGTTGCGACGCTCCAGCCCGGCCCCCGAAGGCCGAACTGCATGGAGATATGCGAGGCGGCGGCATTGTTCATCAGGCGGGGCACGGTGAAGGGATGCACGCGGTTCTTCCCCGCCTCGTAAACGGTGCGGTAGCTTTCGTCCCAGGTGTTGACGCCGCCGCCCGCGGTGCCGAGCACCACGCCCGCGCGCGCCGCCAGTTCATCGCGAAATTCCAGCCCCGATTGCGCCACCGCCTCGCGTGCCGCGATGAGGGCGAATTGCGTGAAGCGGTCGTAAAGCGCCAGCTCCTGGCGATCGAACAGCTCTTCGGGGGCAAAATCCTTCACCTGCCCGCCGATCCCGACCGAAAGCCGCTCCGCATCGCGAAAATCAAGCGGCCCGATCCCCGAGGCGCCTTCGCGCATGGCGGCAAGGGTTTCGGTCACGTCCCGCCCGAGCGGATTGATCGTGCCCTGCCCGGTGATGACGACCCGCTTCATGCGGCCCTTTCGCGCACCAGATCCTCGACCGCCCGGATGATCGCCCCCACGCTCGTGATATCGAACCCGCCCTCTTCGGGGGTGTTGGCATTGAAGGGCACCTCGATATCGAAGGCCTCCTCGATGGCGAACACCGTTTCGACAAGCGCCATGCTGTCCATCCCGAGGCTCTCGGGGCTGGAATCGGGCGTGACCTCGGCCGGATCGCACCCGGCCTGCTCGGCGATGATCGCCCTTACCTTCGCTTCCACCTCTTGCGCCATGGTTCACTGTCCCCTGCTGGCAAGAAAACTATTCCTTCCCGGCCAGCTTTGAAACAGCTTTCTGCAATTCGGCAAACTGCTTCATCATCCGCGGCAGGCGCCGCCAGGCCTTCTGGATCTCGATCTGGGTTTCCATCCTCACCGCCGGCGCGCCGAGCAGCACCCGGCCGGCCGGCGCGTTGGTGAAGATCTTGGTGGCGCCGCCGGCCACCACGTCATCACCGACGAAGATGTTGTCGCTCACCCCGCATTGTCCGGCCATCACCACGCGATTGCCGATGCGCGAGGAGCCGGCGATCCCCACCTGCCCGCACAGGAGGCAATCCTCCCCGATCTCGACATTGTGGCCGATGTGCACGAGGTTGTCGAGCTTGGTGCCGCGCCCGATGCGGGTGCTGCGGATCGTGCCGCGGTCGATCGCCGTGTTGGCGCCGATCTCCACATCGTCGCCGATCTCGACGGCGCCGAGGGAATGGATGCGCGTCCAGCTCTGATCGCCCGCCTCAACCGCGCGCCCGAGGCTCTCGCGCACCTGCTCCACCGCCGATTTCTCGGGGGTGACGAAGGAGAAGCCATCCGCCCCCACCACCGCGCCGGGCTGGGCGATGAAGCGATCGCCGATCACCACCCGCGCCCCGATCCGCACCCCGGCATGGAGCAGCGCATCGGCGCCGATCGCCGCGCCCTCGCCGATCGAGACATGGGGGCCGATGCGCGCGCCGGTGCCGATGCGCGCGCGCGCCCCGATCACCACGAAAGGCCCGATCGCCGCCCCCTCGCCGATTTCGGCGCTTTCATCGATGATGGCGCCCGGATGGATGCCCGGAGCGATCCCGGGGCCGGGATCGAGAAGCTTCGTCAGCCCCGCCATCGCATAGCGCGGGCGCGGCACGTAGATCGCCGCCTCGAGCCCGAGCGCCCGCCAGTCGGCGCCGGGCCAGAGAATGGCAGCGCGCGCGCGGCCCTCTGCCAGCCCCTCGCCGTATTTTTCGCTCATGGCAAGCGCCAGATCCTCCGGCCCGGCGGTGGCCGGCTCGGCCGCGCCCCTTACCCCGATTTCGGTATTGCCATGCGCCTCGCCCCCGAGCGCGGCGGCGATTTCGGCGATGCTGTGGCTCATCTTTCCCTCATGCCGGTTGGCCGGCCTCCGAAGGGGCCGCTTCGGCAGAAGGTTTAGCTGCGAACACCGCGGATGACCACCCCGGCCTTCTGGAGCGCGCGGAAAATCTTCGCATCCCGCCCGTAGACATCGCGCCGGTAATGCACCCGCCCCTTGGGAGTGGTGAAGGCGGTGCGGTAGATCAGATGGACCGGCACCGGCTGCTTCAGATTGATCTGCGTTTCGCGCCCCGTGGCCAGCACCTTCTGGAAATAATCTTCCGGGTTCTTCATCTGCGGCTTCAGCAGCGCATAGGCGAAATCGAAGGGCTGTTGCAGGCGGATGCAGCCGTGGCTGTAGGCGCGGCTGTTGTATCGGAAGAGCTTCTTCGCCGGGGTGTCATGCAGGTAGATGTTGTAGGGGTTCGGGAACATGAACTTCACCAGCCCCAGCGCATTGCCCCGGCTCGGCGGCTGCTTGAGATCGAAGGGGAAGGTGTTTTCGTCGAACTGCGAGAAATCGATCCCGCTGCGCCCCACCTTGCGCCCGCGCCCATCCACCAGCTGCAGATGGCGCACCGCATTCGGGTTGCGCTTCAGGAGCGGCAGATATTCCTTCACCGCGATCGAACGCGGCACGTTCCAGGTGGGATTGACGATCATGAATTCCATCAGATCGGAAAATTCCGGCGTGCGGCGATCCTCCTTGTCGGCGCCCACCACGGCGCGGGTGGAGAAGGTGACCTTGCCGTTGTCGATGATCTTCGCCGTGAAATCGGTGATGTTGACGATGATATGGCGTTTGCCGCGCGGGAAATTCAGCCAGCGCTCGCGCTCCATCGCCACGATGATCTGTTTCAGGCGCTCGCTGGCGGGGCGGTTGATCTCGGCGATGGTGGCCTTGTCGGCCACGCCGGTGGCGGGAAGCCCGTGCTCGTACTGGAAGAGCTGCACCGCCTTCTGTAGCTTCGCGTCATAGCTTTGCGCATTGCTCCGGCGCAGGTAGCCCATGGCGGCAAGGCGCCGCGCCAGGGCCGCCACCTGCGGCCCGCTCTGGCCGGGCTTGAGGGCTTTCGCCGCCACCGGCGCGCCCCACCCGCCCTTCGCGATCCTCTTTTCCAGCTGCAGCTTGGCCTTCAGCAGGCGCTGATATTCCGGCGATTTCGGCGCCAGCGCCTTCAGGAAGGCCTTGGGAGAATGGCGCACGAAGCCCTTGAGCAGCGCCAGGCGATCGCGGCGCGGGGGTTTGCGCACGATGCCGGGATCGATGCGCCGCGGCTCGAGCGCGCCGCTCTGCAGATCCTGCGCATATTGCAGGAAGATGCGGCTGAGCTGCACATCGAGCTTCCCCCTCTGGGCGGGCGTTCGCGCGGCCTTCAGCGCCGCCTTGATGCGCGCCGGATCATAGCGGCCGACGGGCAGACCGTGATCTCCGGCCCGCCCGAGCGCCGCGAGAAAGGCGCGCCGGCGGGAGGCATCCTTGCCGCCGCGGCCCGTCCAGATCCCCTTGTAGGCGTTTTCACGGTAGAAGGTGGCCAGCGCCGGATCCTTCGCCGCTTCCGCCGCCACCGCCTGCTCGAAGGCGCCGACCCGGACTTCGCCAGCCGTCGCCGCCCCCGTCACGCCGAAGACGGCCAGACAGACGAACAGGGCCGCAACCAGGGAAAGGCCGCCTGCGGCCACCGCCGCACGGACCGCCCGCATGGCTTCCTGCATCCGCGCCTGAAGCCCGGCTTCGATCCTGCGCCGTGCGTTTTGCTTGTTGTTCGGTGCCGTCATGTCCATACCAGTGAACCCCTCATGAAAATCCGGTGCCGTTGCAAATCCAGCATCTATCACTTGTTTTCTCTCGCGCCAGTCATCCCCGCTCACGGCCGCGCTGTCCATTCACTTTTGCATCATCGGATGGTGCGCGCGCGCTTCTGATCCGCCCTGTTACCCTTCCGCAACAGCGCGCGGCGAAATGAAAGCCGCCAGGGCAGATCGCCCCCTTGAGCAAAATCCTGCCGATATGCGACTGTTCACGCTTCTGCAACAATTTGCATCTTGGAGAGCGAATCGGCTTGTGCCATAAGATTTCTGCATCTGGGGAGATGATGAGCGGACCGCACCGAGAAGGGCGGCCGGAGGGCTTACGGGACAGGCGAAGAAAATGACAACCCAAAAGACATCGAACATCACACGCCGTGGCTTGCTGGGCGCGTTTGCAGCAACGACGCTGGTGGCCGCGCCGACATATTCGAAGGCCGCGGGCTTCCTGCGCGGGGCCGGGGATATCCGCCGCCTGCGCATGTATTCCGGGCGCACCGGCGAAAGCATCGACACGATCTACTGGATCGAGGGCGAATACATCCCCGAGGCGCTGAAGGAGATCAACTATTTCATGCGCGACTGGCGCGAGGATGCGGTCAAGGTGATGGACACCCGCACGCTTGACATCATCGCCGCCACCCATGCGCTTCTCGACGTGACGGAACCCTACATGCTGCTTTCGGGCTACCGCACGCCGCGCACCAACGCCATGCTGCGCGCGCGCTCGCGCCGGGTGGCGAAGAATTCGCTGCACATGAAGGGCGAGGCCAATGACGTGCGCCTCAAGAGCCGCAGCGTGAACCAGATCTACCGCGCCGCCATGGCCTGCCGTGCCGGTGGTGTGGGCAAATATACCCGCTCGAATTTCGTGCATATGGATTGCGGCCAGGTGCGCACCTGGGGCAGCTGAAACGCCTCCCGTCCCCAACAGAGGATGGGGCACGGGACCGCAAAGGGGCGCCTTCGGGCGCCTTTTTTCATGCCTGTTCGCCACGGATCGGGCAGCACCCCTGCCCTGCGCCGGCTCCTGTGGCGCGCGCGGGATGCCTCCGGCGGGGATATTTGCAGGACCAGTGATGAGGCCAAGGCGCGGGTAGAGCGGGCCGGAGGGGCCATTGCGGGCAAATTACGGGTTTATCGCCTCTCTGTTATCCGTTACCCACAGGGCCAGCGATCAACAGGCAGTGAGGCCTTCAGCATGCCCCGCAGGAGCGGTTCAGGAGCGATCATCTTCATCCCGGCGCGGTTCGCCTCCGCGCGCTTTCCCGGCAAGCCGCTGGCCGAACTGCGCGGGGCGGGGGGGGAGGCGAAAAGCCTGATCCGGCGCAGCTGGGAGGCGGCTCGCGCGGTAAAAGGGGTGGACGCGGTTTACGTGGTGACGGATGACGCGCGCATCCGCGCGGCGGCGGAAGGCTTCGGCGCCGATGTGCTGATGACGAGCCCCGATTGCCGCAACGGCACGGAGCGCTGCGCCGAAGCGGTGGGGCTGCTTCGGGAAGTGCCGCGGATCGTCGTCAATCTCCAGGGCGACGCGCCGCTCACGCCTTCCTGGTATGTGGAGGATCTCATAGCGGCGATGAACGCCGATGCTGAGGTTGCGGTGGCGACCCCGGTGCTCGCCACGTCGGGCCGGCATCTGGAGAAGCTTCGCGAGGATCGCCGCCGGGGCCGGGTGGGCGGCACCACGGCGCTTGTCGATCATGCCGGCAACGCGATCTATTTTTCCAAGGAAGTCCTGCCGTTTACGCCGCGTTCCTACGGTGAGGAGGAGCGCACGCCGGTGCTGCATCACGTGGGCGTCTATGCCTATACGCCGGGCGCGCTGCTGCGCTACATGGAACTGCCCCAGGGCACCTACGAGCGCCTCGAGGGGCTCGAGCAGCTGCGCTTTCTCGAATACGGCATTCCGCTGCGCTGCGTCGAGGTGGAGGCGCGCGGCGCGGAATTCTGGGAGCTCAACAACCCGTCCGACATCGAGATCATCGAAGCCATCCTTCGCGAAAGGGGAATCGAATGAAGACCGTCGCCATCGGCCCGATCGCCGTATCCAACGCCCTGCCCTTCACGCTGATTTCCGGCCCCTGCCAGCTCGAGAGCCGCGATCATGCGCTGATGCTGGCCGCACGCCTCGCCGAAACCTGCGCCACGCTCGACATCCCCTTCATCTTCAAGGCCAGTTTCGACAAGGCCAACCGCTCCTCGCTTGCGGGCAAGCGCGGCGTGGGGCTCGAAGCGGGGCTCGAGATCCTCGCCGCGGTGCGCCACGAGATCGGCTGCCCGGTGCTGACGGATGTCCACCTTCCCCAGCAATGCGCCCCGGTGGCCGAGGTGGTGGACGTGCTGCAGATCCCCGCCTTCCTCTGCCGCCAGACGGATCTTCTCATCGCCGCCGGGCAGACGGGCGCGGCCGTCAACGTGAAGAAGGGGCAGTTCCTCGCGCCATGGGACATGCAGAACGTGGTGGACAAGATCGAGAGCACAGGCAACAAGCGCATTCTGCTCACCGAGCGGGGCACGTCATTTGGCTACAACATGCTTGTCAATGACATGCGCGCCCTGCCGATCATGGCTTCGGGCGGCTGCCCGGTGGTGTTTGACGCCACCCATTCGGTGCAGCTTCCCGGCGGGCTCGGAACGGCCTCGGGCGGGCAGCGCGAATTCGTGGCGCCGCTGGCGCGTGCGGCGGTGGCGGTGGGCTGCGCGGCGGTGTTCCTCGAAACCCACGAGGCGCCCGAGCGCTCGCCCTCGGACGGCCCCAACATGGTGCCGCTTGGCGAAATGCCGGCCCTTCTTGCCATGCTGAAGCGGCTGGACGGCATCGCCAAGGCCGGATGAGGAACCATGAAGAACGCATTGGAATCAGCCAGAAAATCGCTTTCGATCAACAAGGAAGGCCTGAAGGCGCTGGAAGCCGCGCTTGAAGCAGGCCCGCTTGCCGAGGCGCTCGGGGAAGCGGCCGCGAGGATCCTTGCCATGAAGGGGCGGCTCATCGTCACCGGGCTCGGCAAGAGCGGCCATATCGGCGCCAAGCTCGCCGCCACCTTCGCCTCCACCGGCACGCCCGCCTTCTTCGTGCATCCGGCCGAGGCGAGCCATGGCGATCTCGGCATGATCCGGCGCGAGGATGTGGTGCTGATGCTCTCGTGGTCGGGCGAGACGCGCGAACTTTCCGACATCGCCGCCTATACGCGCCGCTTCGCGATCCCGCTGATCGTGATGACGGGGCGCGCCGATAGCCGGCTCGCAAAAAGCGCCGACATCACGCTTGCGCTGCCGCGCGTGCGCGAGGCCTGCCCGATGAATCTGGCCCCCACCACCTCGACCATGCTGCAACTCGTGCTGGGTGACGCGCTTGCGATCGCGCTTCTGGAAGCGCGCGATTTCGATGAAACCGCCTTCCGCGATTTTCATCCGGGCGGCAAGCTCGGCGCCTCGCTCACCGCGCTGCGCGAGATCATGGTGACGGGCGATGATCTGCCCCTCGTTACCCCCGATGCGCCGGTGATCGCGGTGATCGGCGCGCTCTCGCACGGCAATTACGGTATCACCGGCATCACCGGCGCCGACGGGCGGCTCGCGGGCGTCATCACCGATGGCGATATCCGCCGCTATCTCGAGGCGCGCGCCGATGCCTCCATGCGCGAGGCCATGCACGAAACCTGCGCCGAAAGCATCATGACCCGCGATCCCGTTTCGCTGGAGCCCGGCTGGCTCGCGGCAAAGGCGCTCAACGTGATGCAGAAGAAGAAGATCTCGGCCGCCTTCGTGCTCGATCAGGAGGGGCGGCCGGAGGGGCTCATCACCATGCTGCATCTGCTGCGGGCCGGGGTGGCCTGAGGCGGGCCATATGCTGGCCGTGGCTGGCTGACGGTGCCGGATTTGGCTGATACGGGCCGCCCCCCCGATGCGCCGCTTTGCCTATTTCTCAGCCTTCGCCGCCGCGAGGATCGGGCCGAACTCGGGGCGCTGGATGATCACCACCACATCCTCGTCGCCCTCCGCTCTGGCCTCGATGGCGAGCGGCTTGCGCGTATCCCATGGGTCGAGGCGGCGCCAGTCCGTCACGATATTGCTGTAGGTGATCTTCTTTCCCGCGTTCTCGCCGCGGCGGATCTCCACCGTCGCCTCCGGCTTCACCCGCACGATCTGCACCCAGAGCGGCACATCCTGGGGCTTTTCGGCCTTCGCGGTGATGCGGACCCGATCGCCTGCGCGCTTCACCGCGAGATCGATGCCGCTGTCAACCGCCCGATGACGGCGGATCAGTTGCATCACCTTGCCCGGCTTCGCCCCGACAACGTGATCCTTCCCTTCGATCACCATCTGCGGCGTATAGACCATCCGCTTGCCGGCGGCGCGGGCATAGCCCTTCTGGCGGGCAGTGAACTTGCGCTGCCCGAAGGTATCCTTCCAGCCGATGTAATCCCAGTAATCCACATGCAGCGCGAGAGGGATCACGTCATCGCGCTTCGCGAGCTTGCGCAGAAGCTCATCGGCGGGCGGGCAGGAGGAACAGCCCTGCGAGGTGAACAGCTCCACAACAACAGGATCGGCCCTGCCCGCATCCGCTCCCGCCAGCATGGCGAGGGCAAGAGCGAGGGGAGCAAGCAGGCGGGCCTTGAGCAGGGATGTGATTCGCATGAAATATCCGGTATTGGCGTTGTCATTCATTGATATGGCAGGCCGCAAGGCAATTCCAATCAAGGTTTTGCGAGAAAACCCGTCGGTGAGGTCACTTTTTCGCGTATCCTGCCATTTTTCGGTGTGCAATGGTATACATTTTGCCGCGTCCCCCTTGAATGCGCGCGCACCTTGCGTCACAACCGCAACCGAACCAGCCGTCATTCGAAGGGAGCCAGAACATGCCGATCACCGTCGGACAGGATAGCGCCAATACCCGCAAGACCCTCAAGGCCGCCGGGCAGGAGGTGGATTACTACTCCATCCCCGCCGCACAAGCCGCCGGGCTCGGGGAATTCTCCCGTCTGCCCGCCGTGCTGAAGGTGGTGCTCGAAAACATGCTGCGCTTCGAGGACGGCAAGACCGTCACGCTTGACGACATCCGCGCCTTCGGCGAATGGGCCAAGGCGGGCGGCAGGAACCCGCGCGAGATCGCCTATCGCCCGGCGCGGGTGCTGATGCAGGATTTCACCGGCGTGCCGGCGGTGGTGGATCTCGCCGCCATGCGCGACGGCATCCTCGGCCTTGGCGGCGACGCCCAGAAGATCAACCCGCTCAATCCGGTGGATCTGGTGATCGATCACTCGGTGATGATCGACGAATTCGGCAATCCGCGCGCCTTCCAGTTCAATGTCGATCGCGAATATCAGCGCAATATCGAGCGCTACACCTTTCTCAAATGGGGCCAGAAGGCGTTTGACAATTTCCGCGTGGTGCCGCCGGGCACCGGCATCTGCCACCAGGTGAACCTCGAATACCTGGCCCAGACCGTCTGGACAGACAGAGATCAGCACGGCCGCACCGTGGCCTATCCCGATACGCTGGTGGGCACCGACAGCCACACCACGATGGTCAACGGGCTTGGCGTGCTCGGCTGGGGCGTGGGCGGGATCGAGGCCGAGGCCGGGATGCTCGGCCAGCCGATTTCCATGCTGATCCCCGAGGTGGTGGGCTTCGAGCTCACGGGCGAGATGGCCGAGGGCACCACCGGCACCGATCTGGTGCTGAAGATCGTGGCCATGCTGCGCGAACATGGCGTGGTGGGCAAGTTCGTCGAATTCCACGGCGAGGGGCTCGATCGCCTGCCGCTCGCCGACCGCGCCACCATCGCCAACATGGCGCCCGAATACGGCGCCACCTGCGGTTTCTTCCCCATCGACAACGAAACCCTGCGCTACCTGCGCCAGACGGGGCGCGATGAGGATCGCATCGCGCTGGTCGAGGCCTATGCGAAGGAAAACGGCCTCTGGCGCGGCGATGACTACGCCCCCGTCTATACCGAAACACTCAGCCTCGACATGGGCGAGGTTGTGCCGGCGATCTCGGGGCCCAAGCGCCCGCAGGATCATACGCCCCTTGATCGCGCCGCCGAGGCCTTCCTCAACGTGGTGGCCGAATACCGGGGCGAGGACGAAAGCCTTGAAAGCGACGAGATGCTCGCCGAGGGCCCGGCCCCCGATCCTTACGTGGATCCGCGCAAATCCGCCCCCGTGGAGGGGCGCGATTTCGAGCTGCGCGATGGCTCGGTGGTGATCGCCTCGATCACCTCCTGCACAAATACATCGAACCCCTACGTGATGATCGGCGCCGGCCTGCTGGCGCGAAAGGCGCGCGAGAAGGGGCTCACCTCCGCGCCCTGGGTGAAAACCTCCCTTGCGCCCGGCAGCCAGGTGGTGAGCGAATATCTCGAGGCCGCGGGGCTTCAGGAAGATCTCGATGCGCTCGGGTTCAACCTCGTGGGCTACGGCTGCACCACCTGCATCGGCAATTCGGGGCCGCTCCCAGAGGAGATCTCCAAATGCATCAACGATAACGATCTCGTGGCCACCAGCGTGCTTTCGGGCAACCGCAATTTCGAGGGCCGCATCCACGCCGACGTGCGCGCCAACTACCTCGCCTCGCCCCCCCTCGTGGTGGCCTATGCGATCGCCGGCGACATGAACGTGGATCTGACCCGCGATCCGCTGGGCCATGACAGCGAGGGCAATCCCGTTTTCCTCAAGGATATCTGGCCGAGCCAGCAGGAGGTGGCCGAGCTGGTGCACCGAACGGTGACGCGCGAGGCGTTCCAGGAGAAATACGCCGACGTGTTCAAGGGCGACGAGAAGTGGCAATCGGTCGAAACCACCGACAGCGAGGTTTACGACTGGCCGCCCACCTCCACCTATATCCGCAATCCCCCCTATTTCCAGGGCATGAGCCCCGAGCCGGGCTCGATCTCCGATATCGAGGGCGCGCGCGAGCTTGCGGTGCTGGGCGACATGGTGACGACCGATCACATCTCGCCCGCCGGCGCGATCCCGGTGAACAGCCCGGCCGGCAAATACCTGATCGAGCATCAGGTGCCGCCGCGCGAATTCAATTCCTACGGCTCGCGGCGCGGCAATCACGAGGTGATGATGCGCGGCACCTTCGCCAATATCCGCATCCGCAATGAAATGGTGCCCGGCGTCGAGGGCGGCTACACGAAAGGGCCGGATGGCGAGGTGGTGCCGATCTTCGATGCCGCCATGGCCTGGCAGGAAAAGGGCGTGCCGCTCGTTGTGGTGGCGGGCGAGCTTTACGGCGCGGGCTCGAGCCGCGACTGGGCCGCCAAGGGCACGGCGCTTCTGGGCGTCAAGGCGGTGATCGCCGAGAGCTTCGAGCGCATCCACCGCTCCAATCTCGTCGGGATGGGGGTGATCCCCTTCGAATTCACCGGCGAAGACAACCGCAGGAGCCTCGGCCTCAAGGGCGACGAAAGCTTCACCATCCGCGGCCTCTCGGACGACATGAAGCCGCTTTCGGAGGTGCCCTGCACCATTGAATACGCCGATGGCACCAGCCGCGAGATCACCCTTCGCTGCCGGATCGATACGGAAGTGGAAATCGATTACCTGCGCAACGGCGGCGTGCTGCACTACGTGCTGCGCAACCTCGCGAAAGGCTGATCACGGGGCCGTCCGGGCGCGCCTCGCGCGGCGTCCGGGCGGCCTTTCAGCCGAGAAACCCGCGAAAACCGGTTGTTTCGGCAAAAAACCACCTACGGGACCATTTCTGGTCTTCTTTTGTTAACCTTTTTCGCGCATCTTGCCCCCATGAATACGAAACACATCATACGCCCCCGCCGCATCAACATGATGACGCTCGAGCTTCTCGCCATGCTGCTGCTGGCATTCGCGGGGATGCTCTCCCATTAGGAGCAATTTGTGCGAGATGACTCCCGTGTGGAATCATCAAACGCATGGTGTCATCGCTTTTTCCTGCCCGTCGGGCACCACCAGGCAGCGCCCGACCCGCCCCGACTCTCCGAAGGAGAGCAGATGACGGATTGGCGCGCCTCCGGCAAGATGGGATTGGCGCGCCTCCGGCAAGATGGGATTGGCGCGCCTCCGGCAAGATGGGATTGGCGCGCCTCCGGCGCGACGGCGGGCGCACCTGAGCATCCACCCTCCGGCCGTGCGCTGTCCCCTTCACAAGATCATGTGTCTTGCGGCGGTTCAGCCTGATCCGATTGGTGGCCTTGCCCTGCCTGGCAACCCTGCCGCCGGAGCGGTCCGGTGCGCCGCCGGATCGATCACGAGGGAGAGCCCCCGATCACCTCCCGGCGCGTTTGAATGCGCGCCGCTGCTACTACGGGCAAAGCGGCCTATTTCGCGCCGTCCATCACCGGCTTGATGCGGTTGAGGAAGATTTCCTCCGTCATCGGCCCGGCATAGCGCAGCAGGATCGTGCCCCGACCGTCGATCACGAAGGTTTCGGGCACGCCGTAGATGCCCCACTCGATCCCGGTGCGCCCCTGCCTGTCGGCACCGATGGCAACGAAGGGATTGCCGAGATCGGCCAGGAATTTCTGCGCCTTCGCGGGGTCGTCCTTGTAGTTGATGCCGTAGATCTTCACCCCGTATTCGGTGGCGATCTTCTCCAGCACCGGGTGCTCGGCGCGGCAGGGCACGCACCAGCTGGCCCAGAAATTGACCAGCTTCACCCCCGGCGCGCGCAGGGCGGCCGCATCGAAATCCGGATAATCGCCGAGCGGCACCAGCTTCAACGCCGGCGCCGGATGGCCCTCGCGGGTGGAAGGGAGCGTGGTATCCCCTGCCCCGCCAAGCCCGAGATAGAACAGGATCGCCAGCCCGGCAAACAGCACCGGCGGCAGGATCAGCAGGGGCGAGATGCGCTTCTTTTCCGCCATTTCAGGCCTCCCTGTTCATGCTTGCCTGCCTGCCCCTGTCCGGGGCGGAATCACTGCCCGTGCCACTCCCGGCGGAGCGGCTTGCGGCCGCACTGCGCCGGCGCGCCTCCATCCGGCTCAGCGCACGCTGCACCCGGCGTGCGCTGAGCCAGCTGGCCAGGATAAGAACTGCGATCAGCAGCAATGTGGCCCCATAGGCCGAAAGGATCACCGTTTCGTATTTGCCGAGATCGGGGATCATGCCATGCGCTCCCGTGCCTCGAGGGCCTTCAGCCGGCGCGCGCGCACCTCGGTGCGCGTCCGGTAGAGAACCAGGGTGAGAAACAGCAGTCCGAAGCCGATCAGGCTCAGGACAAGCGGCCAGTAATAGACATCCGCCACATGTTCGGCCCGGTCCATGGAGAGCGAGGCGCCCTGGTGCAGCCCCTGGGGCCAGAACATCACCGCATAGCGGCTGAGAAGCGCGAAGACGGAGCCGACGATGCACAGGATCGCGGTAAGATCGGCCGCGGTATCGGGATTTTCGATCGCCTCCCAGAGCGCCATGTAGCCGAGATAGAAGATGAACAGCACGAGGAAGGAGGTGAGGCGCGGATCCCAGGCCCACCATGTGCCCCACATCGGCTGGCCCCAGACGGCACCGGTGATGAGGGCGATCAGGGTCATGGTGAGGCCGACGGGCGCCGCCGCCTTGGCCGCCAGCGCCGAGACGTGATGGCGCCGCACCAGCCAGATCAGCGAGGCGACAAGCATCATGATCCAGGCATTGATGGCAATGGTCGCGCTCGGAACGTGGATGTAGATGATCTTCACCGAGGAGCCGAAATTCTCCGCCTCGGGGGTGAAGAAATACCCCCATGCGAGGCCAGGGATCAGGGTGACGGCCGTCAGCCCCACCAGCCAGGGCATGAAGCGGGCCGTGGTTTCCATGAATTTCTTCGGATTTGCATATTCCCAGATCGACATGCGCCACCTTCGGTCCGTCTTTTTTCGCCGCTACAATGCCCCAGCAATTTCCCTAACGCAAATTGATGCGTATGGCCTGGGCCGCTACAAATGGAAGCAGCGCGATGGTGCCGAGCGTGATGCCCGCGAGCATCAGGAGCGGCACCGTGTTGGCCATCCCCTCCGCCCCGCGCCGCAGCGCCTCGGCGCCGAAGGTGAGGCTCGGGATATAGAGCGGCAGCACGAGGAGCGAGAGCAGAAGCCCGCCCCGCTTCACCCCCACCGTGAGCGCCGCGCCGAAGGTGCCGATGAAGCTCAGCGCCGGCGTGCCGAGAAGGAAGGTCACCACCAGCCAGTAATAGGCGCTTTCGGGCAGGTTCAGCAAAAGCCCCAGCACCGGGGCGGCGATGGTGAGGGGCAGGCCCGTGGTCAGCCAGTGGGCGAGCGCTTTCATCGCCACCACCCCCTCCATCGGCAGCGGCGAGGTGGCGAGGAGATCGAGCGTGCCATCCTCGTAATCGAGGGTGAAGATGCGATCGAGGGAAAGGAGGCAGGCCAGAAGCGCCGCGATCCACAGGATCCCCGGCGCGATCGTGCCCAGAAGCCCGCCCTCGGGGCCGACACCAAAGGGCACCAGCATCACCGCGATCAGGAAGAAGGCGAGCCCGAGGCCGAAGCCTCCCCCGGCGCGCATGGCGAGGCGGATATCGCGCACCAGAAGGGCGATCATGCCAGATCCTCCGCGCCGGAGAAGGGATCCTCGGGCGGGCGCGCGGCCTTGCCCGCACCGCCCGCGCTGTCTTTCCCGGCCCCGGCCTTCCCTGCCCTGTCGGGATCGGCGCGAAAGGGCGTGAGATCGAGCGCGCGCGCCGCAAGGCCGAGATCGATATGGGTGGCCATCAGCGCCATGCCGCCCCTGGCGAGATGGCGCTCCACCGCGCGGGCGAAAAGGCGGACGCTTTCGACATCGAGCGAAACCGTGGGTTCGTCAAGCGCCCAGATCGCGCGCCCGGTGAGCAGGAGGCGCGCCAGCCCGAGGCGGCGCTTCTGCCCGGCCGAGAGGCTGTGGGCGGGGCGCTCGGCAAGATCGGCGAGGTTGAATTCATCGAGCGCGCGGCCGATTTCCCCCTCCCCAGCGCCATGCACGCGGGCCCAGAAACGCAGGTTTTCCAGAGCGGTGAGCGTGCTCTTCAGCCCGTCGGCATGGGCGCCATAGGCGAGCGCCTCGTCGGGCATGTCGATCCGCCCGGCGAGCGGCGGCTGAAGGCCGGCGAGGGTGCGCAGGAGGGTTGTCTTGCCGATGCCGTTCGGGCCGCGCAGCATGAGGGCCTCGCCCGCTTCGAGGCGGAAATTCACCCCCTCGAGCACGAGCACGCCGCCACGGGCGCAGGCAAGATCGGCAACTTCGAGTTCCATGCCAGCGCACATAGCCGATCGGGGGGGAGGCGAAAAGCGGGAAATGGGAGAATCGGGCGGGGCGGGCATGAGGAGGCCGCGCGCCCGCTCAGCCCACGGGCAGGAGCGCCGCGCCCACCCTGCGCCCCTCGCCCAGAAGCACGTTGTAGCTGCGGCAGGCCGCCGGGGTGGGCATCGGCTCGCCCATCACGCCGCCTTCGGCCATGGCAGCGGCGAGCGCGGGCGGCAGATGCGCCATCTCCTCGCCCATCCCGACGAACAGCACGTCGATCCTGCCCGCAAGCGCGCGGATGGCCTCCGTATCCTCAAGCCCGCCCCAGGGCGCCACCCCCTCGCCCGTCAGCACCAGAGGCCCTTCGAAGACCTCCCCGCCGATGCGGAAGAACCCGGGCCCGTAGCCATCGATCGGGGCCTGCGCCCCGAAATCCACCGCCTCGAATCGCATTTCCACAATCTCCCTGTTTCCAGCCGGCCCGGCACGCCTGTTACCACATCCTCCCGCCCCCCTGCCATGCGCAATCCTTCCACGGAGCTTGTCAGGGGGCGGATAAAGGTGTTTCCTCTCCCTCGCAAAGGCCGGCAACAGCGGCCAGACAGGCAGAAGGGGCGCCCGGTGGCAAAACGGATCGCGATGGTGGCAAAACGGATCGCGATGTTGTGGCAGCGCCACCGCCTGCTCATGATCGCCTTCGCGATCGCCGCCACGCTCACGCTCTTCTTTGCCCTGCGCATGGTGATGTTCGCCCTCTACTGGGCCGATCCAGCGCATCGCCAGCAGCCCCCCGAGCCCTGGATGCCCCTGCGTTACGTGGCCTATTCCTGGGATGTGCCGCCGCAGGAACTGGCCGCCGCGCTCGGCCTCGGGCCCGATGCCCGCAAGCGCCTCACCATCGCCGACATCACCCGCATCACGGGGCTGAGCCCCGAGGAAATCGAGGCCCGGCTCGAAGCCCTGAAGGCGGGCAATCCGAAGGCGGGCCAAGGGCTCGAAAGGCAGGGGCGCGATGAGTGAAACGCTGCTCGCGCTGGTTGGCGAACACGGCGCATGGGTGCTCCTTCTCACCACCTTCCTGAGCTGCCTTGCCCTGCCCGTTCCCGCCTCGGCGCTGATGCTGGCGGGCGGGGCCTTCATCGCCTCCGACACCCTCGATCCGGCAGAGACGGTGCTGGCCTGCCTCGGCGGCGCCGTGGCCGGCGATCTCACGGGATTCCTCGGCGCGCGATTCCTTTCGGAGCGCTTGCAGGCCCGGATTGCCCGCAGCCCGGCGCGCGCGGCCCTGCTTGCGCGCGCCGGCGCCATTGCAGAAAGATGGGGCGGGCCCGGGATCTACTTCAGCCGCTGGCTGCTGAGCCCGCTCGGGCCCTATGTCAATCTCGCCCTCGGGGCCACGGCCTTCGGCTGGCGGCGCTTCCTGGCCTGGGATATCCTGGGCGAAGCCACATGGGTGGGCCTCTATGTGGGGCTCGGCTATGCCTTCGCCCGCCAGCTCGCCATGATCACGGACGTGCTGACAAATCTCTCCGGCCTGCTCGCCGCCTTTGCGGCAACGCTTGCCACAGGCTATCTTCTCCTCAGGGCGACGCGGCAATGATGCCGTGACGAAAGCCGCCAGCGAAAGCCACAACGGAAAGCCCGGCCCCTTGAGCACCGCACCCGTCTTTCACATCGATCCCGAAAGCTTCGCCGCAGATCCCTACCCGGCGCTGAAGGAGATGCAGGCCGAATGCCCCATCGCCCGCGTGCCCGAGCTCGGCGCCACCCTCTTTCTGCGCCGCGATGACATCTTCGCCCAGGAAAAGCGCATCGATGTCTTTTCCTCCGATCAGCCAAAGGGGCTGATGACCCGCCTCATGGGGCAGAACATGATGCGCAAGGATGGCGAGGATCACGCCGTCGAGCGGCATGCCACCTTCCCCGCCTTCTCGCCACGCACCGTGCGCGATCACTGGCAGGCGGCTTTCGAGGCCGCGGCAACGGCGCTTCTCGATCGCCTCGCACCCCTGGGCGAAGCCGATCTGGTGGACGATTTCGCCCGCCCCCTTGCCGGCGAGGCGCTGCGCGTGATCACCGGGCTGGCCTCCATGAGCGCCGCCGAGATCGACAGCACGAGCCAGGCGATGATCGACGGTATCGCCAATTACACCGGCGATCCCGAGGTGGAAGCGCGCTGCCGGGCCGCCACCGCCCTCATCGACGAACACGTGCGCGCCGCCATCCCGAAGAAGCGCGAGGCGCACGACATGTCGCTCATATCCGTCCAGCTTCAGGCGGGGCTGCCAGAGGAGGCGATCGCGGCCAATGTGAAGCTCGCCATCTCCGGCGGGCAGAACGAGCCGCGCGACGTGATCGCAGGCACCGCCTGGGCGCTTCTCGCCCATCCCGAGCAGCGCGCGATGATCGAGGCCGGCGCGGCCACCTGGCAGCAGGCCTTCGAGGAATATGCGCGCTGGATCTCGCCGATCGGCATGTCGCCCCGCCGCGTGGCGCGCAAGGCGGAGGTGGGGGGCGTCCGCTTCGAGCCCGAAGAGCTCGTGTTCTTCATGTTTTCCGCGGCCAACCGCGATCCGGCGCATTTCACCGATCCCGAAATCTTCGACATCACCCGCGATACATCTCCTTCCATCGCCTTCGGTGCGGGCCCGCATTTCTGCGCCGGCGCGGCGGCCTCGCGCACGTTGATCGCCGATGTGGCGCTGCCGATGCTGTTTGCCCGCCTTCCCGGCCTGCGCCTTGCGGGGGATCCGGCGGATGTGCGCTTTCACGGCTGGGCCTTCCGCGGCCCGCTCGGGGTGCCGGTGGCATGGGATGCGTGAGGCAGGCCGCCGCGCGCTAACGTAAGCACGATCCCCCTTGCCTCCCCGCCGCTGACAGGTCAGAAACGGCGCATGAGCGAAGCCGATGAAGCCCAGCCGCATGAACCCCAGCCGCGCGCATCCGCCGGCCCGCCCCCCGATATCCTGTGCATCGGCTCGGTGCTGTGGGACGTGATCGGCCACAGCGCCAGCCACATGAAGATCGGCGCCGACGTGCCCGGCCGCATCACCCGCCAGCCCGGCGGCGTGGCGCTCAACATTGCCCTGACCCTGCGCCGCTTCTCCCTCACCCCGGCGCTGCTGACGGTGATCGGAAAGGATCGCGAGGGGCGCGAGCTGGCCGCCGCCTGCGCGGCGCGCGGGCTCGTCATGGATCATGCCCATCTCTCCGAGGATCTGCCCACCGATCGCTACATGGCGATCGAGGCGGCCAACGGCCTCATCGCCGCCATCGCCGATGCCCATTCGCTGGAGGCCGCGGGCGCGCGCATCCTTGCGCCATTGCGCAAAGGGCCGCT
>JALVEX010000294.1 GCA_027030435.1 Paracoccaceae bacterium | reverse complement strand
GAAGCCGAACAGGCCGCCGATGATCAGTGCGAGAAGTATCGTTGTCATGGCTCAGCCCTCCTTCCTGTACATCATCAGCGCTACGGGCACCGCCGCGCCGAATGCGCCAAGGGCGAACAGATAGCCCGAAAGCGATGTCTGCATCATGCCCGACATCATGTGCCCTGAGGTGCAGCCCCCGGCGAGGCGCGCGCCGAAAAGCACGATGAACCCGCCGGCAAAAGCCGCAATGTAGCGCTTCATGTGGCTGTCGCCGAAATTGGCGCGCCAGATGGGCGGCATCACGCGCTCGCTGGGCGGCACCCAGCCGCGCAGACCCGCCGAAATCGCCGCGCCGACCGCCATGGCGATCACGAAGACGAAGCTGTAGTTCAGCGGATTGGCCACATGCTTGGCATATTTGCCATGCGATTTCGCCAGATAGGCGTTGGTCGAAGTGTATTTGCCGTCTTCCGTCTCGGTCACCACCGAAGGATCGACCATGTCCCAGACGATCCCGTCAAGGATCACGAACTGGGTCGAAACCCCGATCGGTTTCACCAGAAGAACGGCCAGGAAGAACACCAGCCCGAGAGCCAGCCCCCCTGTTTTCCAGTTCCACATCTTGAATACCCCCATTTAAGGATGCGTTTACACATTCACGATAATGAATAGTATCATAAGTTGTCCATTCAAGGCTTGATCTGCATCAAGAGGGGAAAATGCCGCTTCATCCCCGAAAGCCGGCCATGGCTGGCATGATAGCTACGGCTGCTCCATGAGCCGCATCAGGCGGGCTTTCTCGCCCATGTCATCGGGGCGCGAAAGCGCTTCGGCGAGGGCTTCGAGCGATGCGATGTTATGGCCGGCGCGAAAGCTGTCCACATGGGGCAGCATGGCGCGGATGCCGGCGGCGCGCGGCGCGAACCCCTCCCAGCGCAACAGGGGGTTGAGCCAGATCAGACGGCGCGCGCTCATGCGCAGACGCTCCATCTCGCGCGAAAGAGCCTGCGCATCGCCGCGATCGAGGCCGTCGGTGATCAGCAGCACCATGGCGCCGCGCCCCAGCACCCGGCGCGCCCATTCGCGATTGAATTCATGCAGGCACGCGCCGATCCGTGTGCCGCCCTCCCAATCCTGGGCCTCCGCGCCGGCCGCGGCCAGCGCCTGATCCACGTCGCGCGTTGCCAGATGGCGGGTGATGTTGGTGAGCCGCGTGCCGAAGGTGAAGCCATGCACCCGCGCCCAGGAGCCGCCCTTCTGATTGGAAACCGAATGCAGGAAATGCAGCACCGCGCGCGAATAGGCCGACATCGAGCCCGAAATATCGCAGATCACCACCAGATCGGGCCAGCGGATGCGCCGCTTCTTCATCGCCGGCGCCCGCATTTCGCCCCCCCGGCGCATCGCCTCGCGCATGCTGCGCCGCCAGTCCACCGCCCGCCCGCGCGGATCGGCCATGTGGCGACGCGATTGCAGGGGCTTCACCGGCAGCGAGAGGCGCGCCAACATGCGCTTTGCCTCGGCCATTTCCTCGGTGCTCATCAGCTCGAAATCAAGGCTGCGCAGGCGCTCTTCCTCCGATACGGTGGCGCTCGCATCGATCTCGATCTCGCTCTCGTCCCCTTCCTCGAAGGCAGGGAGATCGCGCGTCACCCCCGCCAGCAGCGCCTCCGCCGCGCGCTTTTCGGCCGGCTTCGCCGCGCGCTCCTCCTGCACTCCGCGCATGGCCGGCAGAAGCATCGCCATCATGTGCTCCAGAAACCGCGGATCGCGCCAGAACAGGCGAAACACCTGCGCAAACACCGCCCGCTGCTCGGGCCGGTTCACGAAACAGGCCTGCAGGCAGTAATAGAAATCCCGCTTGTCGGAAAAACCGGCCGCCGCCACCGCCCGCACCGCCCGCAGCACCGCCCCCGGCCCCGCCGGCAGCCCCGCCGCGCGCAGAGCGCGGGCGAAATGGGTGATGTTTTCCACCAGCTTCCCGTCTTCGGGAATATCAAGCGGCAGTTGCTCGGCCATGCTTGCGCCCCTTGTCACTGGTCCGGAAATATCCCCGCCGGAGGCATCCGGCAAGGACGTTTCCACATCAGGGCTGAGAGCAGTCAGACCGGGAGGCGCATCGCCATCAGCGGGAACGGCGCCGATGCCCCGCCGCCATGCACATTCAATGGCTCCCGCAATGGCTCAGGCGTTCACGTCCACCACCACACGGCCCTTTACCTTGCCCTTGAGTATCTCGCGGCCAAGGGCTGGCAGATCGGCAAGCGTTGCCGGCTGGATCATGGCCTCGATCTTGTCGATCGGCAGATCGCGGGCGATGCGCTCCCAGCCCCGCACGCGGGTTTCATAAGGCGCGTGCACGCTGTCGATCCCGAGAAGATTGACCCCGCGCAGGAGGAAC
>JALVEX010000293.1 GCA_027030435.1 Paracoccaceae bacterium | reverse complement strand
ACTGAAGCTCTCGGGCATGCGCGAAGCCCCGGTGCAGCTTGCCGTGTTCTGCGATGAGGAAACGCCCAAGGGCGCCGGGCTCGGCGCGGCCACGATGCCCGAGATGCGCCGCTATTCGGTGGTGGCGGCGATCACCCAGTTCTGGCTGAAGGCGCGCAGTGAGGGGCTCGGCGTGGGCTGGGTCTCGATCCTCGATCCCGCCCGCCTCGCAGCCGATCTTGATGTGCCGGAAAGCTGGCGGCTGGTGGCCTATCTCTGTATCGGCTGGCCCGAGGCGACGGGCGAAACCCCCGAGCTCGAGCGCCTCGGCTGGGAGCGGCGAGCGGCAGGTATCGAGATCGAGGAGCGATAGGACAGCATGGCGGATCGGAGCGATGAAGAGAGGCTTATCTGCGTCGGCGCCATCGCCGGGGCCTATGGGGTGCGCGGCGAAGTGCGCCTCAAGAGCTTCTGCGCAACCCCGGAGGATATCGCGAATTACAGCCCGCTCCTCGATGAAACCGGGCAGCGCGATTTCCGCCTCACGATCACCCGCCCGATCAAGAACGGCTTTGCCGCCCGCATCGAGGGCATCCGCACGAAGGAAGAGGCCGACGCCCTGCGCGGCACCAGCCTCCATGCCACGCGCGCGGCTCTCCCGAGCCTGCCGGACGACGAATTCTACCATGCCGATCTGATCGGCCTCGAGGTGTTCGATACCGGCGGCCGGCCGCTCGGGCATATCATCGCCGTGCCCAACCACGGCGCGGGCGATCTCCTGGAGATCCGCCCGCCCGCCGGGGGCGATACGATCCTGCTGCCATTCACTCGCGCGGCTGTTCCCACCGTGGATCTGGCTGCCGGGCGGGTGATCGCCGATCCGCCGGAAGGGATCGTGAAAGATGGCTGATGCGAAGAAACCGGCCCGCTCCCACGGCCGCAAGACGATCAGCGCCAGCCTGAAGCCGCGCGATCTGATGAGCGAGCCAAAGCGCCTCAAGGGGGCGTGGTGTGCGCGCGTGATCACCCTTTTCCCTGAAGCCTTCCCCGGTGTGCTTGGCCTTTCGCTCACCGGCAAGGCGCTCGAGATGGGGCTGTGGCAGCTCGAAACCATCCCGCTGCGCAAGTTCGGCATCGGCCGGCACCTCAATGTGGACGACACCCCCGCCGGCGGCGGCGCCGGCATGGTGATGCGCGCCGATGTGCTGGGCGAGGCGATCGACGAGGCCATGCGCGGCACGCCCGAAGATCGGGAGAAATGGCCGATCATCTATCTTTCACCGCGCGGCAAACGCTTCGATCAGAAGATGGCCGAGCGGTTCTCCCGCGCACAGGGCATCACTCTCCTGTGCGGCCGCTTCGAGGGTGTGGACGAGCGCGTGCTCGAGGAATACGCGATCGAGGAGGTGAGCCTCGGGGATTTCGTGCTGACGGGCGGAGAGATTGCCGCTCAGGCCTTGATTGATGCGAGCGTGCGGCTTATACCGCGCGTGATTGGGAATCAGGCATCAACCGAGGAGGAATCCTTCTCGGATTTTTTGCTTGAACATCCTCAATACACGAAGCCGAGCGTCTGGCGTGGCCGTGCGATCCCCGAAGTGCTTCTCTCGGGCCATCACGCGAACATCTCCCGCTGGCGCAAGGAAATGGCCGAAAGGCTGACAAGGGAAAGACGACCTGATCTCTGGCGGGCTTATCGTACGCATCACGATGGGGACCCGGAAGAAGACCAAGAGCTCTGAGGGCGCGAGCAACCTTCGCGGATCAAACCGCGAGCATGAAAAGGATGAAGGCGATGGACCTGATCGCAGAACTCGAAGCCGAGCAGATCAAGAAGCTTGGCAAGGAAATCCCCGATTTCAAGGCGGGTGACACCATCCGCGTTGGCTACAAGGTGACGGAAGGCAGCCGCACGCGGGTGCAGAATTACGAAGGCGTCTGCATCGCGCGCAAGGGGGGCGACGGCATCGATGCTTCCTTCACGGTGCGCAAGATTTCCTTCGGCGAGGGCGTGGAGCGCGTGTTCCCCCTCTATTCCACCAATATCGAGAGCATCACCGTGGTGCGCCGCGGCCGTGTGCGCCGCTCGAAGCTCTACTATCTGCGCTCGCGCCGCGGCAAGGCGGCCCGGATCGCGGAAGATACCCACTACAAGCCCAAGAAGGCCAAAGCGGCCGAGGCCGAGGCGTAAGGAGCCGGGACCATGAAAAAAGACATCCACCCCGATTACCACATGATCAAGGTCAAGCTGACCAACGGCACAATCATCGAGATGCGTTCGACCTACGGCAAGGAAGGCGACGTGCTGGCGCTTGACATTGATCCTACCGTGCACCCCGCCTGGACGGGCGGCGGCACCCGCCTCACCGACGCCGGCGGCCGGGTTTCGAAATTCAAGAAGAAATACGAGGGCCTCGGCTTCTGAGCCTGATCCCTTTCCGAAAGAGGAACCGCCGCCCGCAACCCGCCGGGCGGCGTTTTCATTTCCATCCTTTGGGATGGCACAGAGGCCCTTCCGGTGTCTGTTCGATTTCCCAGGCACCGGGGCCGCAGGGGCCGTCTGTCGGCGGGATCGGCGGTTCGGGCGGCACGCAGGCGGCCAGGGCCAGGAGGGCGGCAATCGGTGAAAGCGCTGCCATCTTCATTGAATATCCTCTCTTGCACAAATGCCGCTTTGCGGCCTCGCAGGGCCAATCCCCGCTTCCAATGGCTCATCCTACCACATATAGTGGCGCAAACCCATTCGGGCTCATGGATCAGGATAACGGGGTTATCGCGTGGCACATATAATCGTTGTCGGAAACGAGAAGGGCGGATCGGGAAAATCCACCACATCCATGCATGTCGCGACCGCTCTGGCGCGCATGGGCCACAAGGTGGGCGCGCTCGATCTCGATCTCAGGCAAAGAAGCTTCGGGCGCTATGTGGAAAACCGAAGGGCCTATTGCGAGAAGCACGGGATCGATCTTGCCACACCCGATTATATTGATCTGCCGCAGATCGACAAATCCCACCTCAAACCCGGCGAGAACATCTACGATCACCGCCTTTCGGCCGCTGTCGCGAAGCTCGAGCCCGAAAGCGATTTCATCCTGATTGATTGCCCCGGTTCCCACACCCGCCTCAGCCAGGTGGCCCATTCGCTGGCCGATACGCTGATCACGCCGCTGAATGACAGCTTCGTGGATTTCGATCTGCTGGCGCATATAGATCCCGATACGGGCGAGGTGCTCGGCCCCTCCGTCTATTCCGAAATGGTCTGGAACGCCCGCCAACTGCGGGCCCAGGCCGGGCTGCCGCCCATCGATTGGGTGCTGGTGCGCAACCGCGTGCCACCCCAGCGAATGCACAACAAGGAAAAGATGGAAGCCGCGCTTTCCAAGCTCTCGCGCCGGATCGGCTTTCGCGTGGCGCCCGGCTTTTCCGAGCGGGTGATCTTCCGCGAGCTCTTCCCCCGCGGGCTTACGCTTCTCGATCTGCGCGATATCGGCGTGAAACGGCTCAACATCTCGAACGTGGCGGCGCGGCAGGAATTGCGCGATCTGATCGGCGCGCTCAATCTGCCCGGCGTCACAGTCGATTTCTGATTTTCGCCCGCTCCCCCTGTTCCCGCAGGCCTTGCGCACCTATGTTCAGGGCAACCGGAAAACAGAGGTGAAACGATGGACGAACTTTCGATCGAACCGGATTACGTGAAGCGGCTGGTGTGGAAGGTGCGCACCTTCATGGCCGATGAAGCCCCCGTGATCGAGGATCCGGGCGACAATCCCACCGATGATCCCCTTCCCACCACCCTTCAGGAAGGCTGCGATGATCCCTCGCGTGAAGAGGTGATCGAGGAAATCGACGGCCTCGGCCCCGAAAAGCAGGCCGAACTGGTGGCGCTGATGTGGCTCGGGCGGGATGACGATGCCGGCCCCGAGGATTGGTGCGAGCTTCTGCGCCTCGCCCGCGAGCGCCAGGAAGTATCGACCGCGCGCTACCTGCTCGATCACCCGCTTGTGGGGGATTATTGGGCCATCGGGCTTGAAAAGCTCGGCTATGGCACACTCTACGAGGAGTGATCGCTCGCGGCGGTAGCAGGGGTGCCGGTGAGAGGGCTCAGTTGCCCTCGCCGGCGCCGCCGCCAACACCCTTGAGGTTGCCAGGATCGAACACGCTGCCGAATGGAGGGGCGGGCTTTTCGCCCCCGTTTTCATCCGCCTTTTCGGAGGGCGCTTCCCCGCTTTCGCCATCCGCGCCGGCCCCCGCCTGATTGGCCAGATTGCCGGGATCGAAAACGCTGCCGAAGGGGGAGGGCTTTGCGGCAGGCGCGGCATTCGATCCCTGATCGGGTGCCGCCCCGGTGCCGGATTGCCCCTCGAGATTGCCCGGATCGAACACGCTGCCAAAGGGCACCTTGCCACCGGCCGGCTTGCCCGTGCTCGCGCCCTCTGCGGGCGCTGGCTTGCCGGATGGGGTAAAGATATCGGGCCCCTTCATCTGTTGCTGCATGCGCTGCTGCGCGCGCCGGCGCAGGAGCTCTTCGCGCCGCTTGGCCGCCTCGGCCTGCTTGGCCGCACGCACCTCGGCCTTGCACTGATCGGGGCTATAGACGCGCGCCGTCCAGAACAGCGTGATCACCACGAAGGAAAACAGCACCAGCGCACCGGCCGCCCAATTGCCACGCAGAAAGCCCGGCAGGATGGATCTGCCCTGCGCCACGGCCTCGCCATTGCGTTCGGCCTCGGCCTTGATCCTGCCCCGCCGCCAGGCCTCAGTGGCCAGCGCGCCGAAAACGGTCAGCGAAACGATGATGAAGGCAAGCGCGGAGATGGAAGGGTTGATCCCGTAGCGCACCTTCTGCGCCAGCTCGATGGTGAGGGTCGGGTAGCGCCCGAAGGTGAAGGTGGTGGTGTTGTAGTTCTCGAAGCTCGCCAGAAAGGCCAGCACGGCGGCCGAGGCGATCGCGGGGCGCATGAAGGGCAGCAGGATCTTCCTGAATGCCTGCACATGGGTTGCGCCGAGATCGAGCGCCGCTTCCGTCAGCCCCGGATCGTAGCGCTGAAGCCGCGCCACGAAAACCAGCATCGTATAGGAGGCGATGAAGGTGGACTGGCCGAGAATGGTGAGGAAGATGCCGTTATGAAAAAGGCCATCCGTCGCCGGGCCGAGAATGCGGCTCAGGCGATCCCAGAACACAACCGTTGAAATGCCGAGCACAACGCCCGGGATCAGGATCGGGGCGATGATGATCGTGTAATAGGTGGAGCGCCAGCGCGGCCAGATCTGCGTGAGGATGAGCGAGGCGGCAAGCCCCATCGCCACCGAAAGCACCACCGTACCAAGCCCGATGATCACGCTGTTGAGGATCGCGCGCAGGATGCGCTCGTCATTCGCGAGAACCTGAAACCATTCGAAGGAAAAGCAATCCCAGGGGATGATGGTGGGAAACGGGTTGGAGTTGAAGGCCGTCATGCTCATGATCACGAGCGGGCCGAGGAGATAGGTGAAGAAGATCACCAGATAGAGGCCGAGCGCGATCCGCGAGAGCAGGATATTCGATCTCATTTGCCGATATCCCCCATGTTCACCTTGAAGATCTTCATGAAGGTCAGCACGATCGTGATCGAGGCCACCAGCAGCACGATCGCATAGGCCGCGCCCTGCTGCCAGTTAAGCGAGCCGTTGAACCACTGATAGACAAGCTGGGTGAACCAAAGGCTGCTCGGCCCGCCGAGGATCTGCGGCGCGGCCAGGGCGCCCGCGGAGAGCATGAACACCATCGTCATCCCCGAGGTGATGCCGGGCTTGGCGTGAGGGATCACGATGCGCCGGTGGATGCGGATCCAGCTTGCGCCCATGTCGCGCGCCGCCTCGATCTGGTTGCGGTCAAGGCTTTCGATGGCGTTATACATGGGAAACAGCATCAGCAGGATATAGGCATAGCCAAGGCCCGCGTAGAGCGCCACATCGGCACGGATGAAATCGATCGGCTGATCGATGAGGCCGAGCTTCATCATCGCCGCATTGAGAATGCCGCCATCGGCGAAAACGATCTTCAGCGCGAATGCCCGCAGGATCTCGTTGATCCAGTAGGGGATGATCAGAAGCACCACCAGAAGGCGCACGAAGCCCGAGCCGCGCGATTGGCCGAGATAGTAGGCCAGCGGATAGCACAGGATGAGATCGGCCACGGTAACGGCCATGGCGGCGATGATCGTGCGCAGGAACACCATGAGATCGACGGTATTATAAGTGCCCTCGCCCCCGCCCGCGCCATAGATCAGATGGCGGTAATTGGCGAGCGTATAGACATCCTTCGGCCCGCCCTGCTCAGACGGCGGGAGATTGTAGCGGAAGGAATAATCCAGCATCGAAAGCTGCGGCAGCAGGATGAGCACGATGATCCAGAACGCCACCAGCCCCAGCATGACGGAGCCCAGCAGCCGGCCGTTGGTACGGAAAAAATCCGAGAACAATTCGGTCGCGAGGACACCACAAATAACAGCAACCCAAAGTATTATCAGCCCTACAATCAACGAGCTTGCAGCAGAAAAACCATCAGAAACCAATGTATCGAAAAGGACCAATACAATAATTACGATAGGTATTATCGATATCAGGAGGGTCGAGATACTCAGCTTTTCAGCTTTCGAAGCTACTGTTTTCCCCATAGCGCTCCCCCTACTCCGCCGCCAGCTCGCCGGCGGGCATCACCACCGCATTGCGCAGTTCATATTTCAGGGTGAGATCCTCGCCCTTCGAGGCGATCCGATCCTGCCCCACATTGGGGAGCGACATCTTGATCCGCTTGCCGCCGTCCCCTTCAAGGAATACGCTGTAGGAATTGCCCTCGAATTCCTCGTTCACCACCTTCGCGGTGAGGCTCGTCTTTTCATGCGCGCCGGCGTCATCCACCAGCGAAAGCGCCTCGGGGCGGATGAACATCATCGCCTCATCCCCCGGTTTCAGCACCCCGCGCGCCGCGGGCGTGATCTGGGCCAGGAGATCGCCGGAGCGATTGGTGCGGATCAGCGCCTCGGTGCCGTTCACCTCGAGGATCCTGCCGCGAAACACGTTGTTTTCGCCCACGAAGGAGGCCACGAAAGGCGTGGCCGGCAGATCATAGACATCATGCCCCGTGCCGATCTGCTCAATCACCCCGGCGCGCATCACCGCCACGTTGTCTGACATCGTGAGCGCCTCGCCCTGATCGTGGGTGATGTAGATGAAGGTGATGCCCACCCGCTGCTGAATCTCGCGCAGTTCGGTGCGCATGTGCTGGCGCAGCTTCAGATCAAGCGCCGAGAGGGGCTCGTCGAGTAAAAGCACATCGGGCTCGGCGCAAAGCGCGCGCGCGATTGCCACGCGCTGCTTCTGCCCGCCCGAAAGCTCGCTCGGCAGCTTGTCGCCCTGGCCTTCCAGCGCGATCATCTCGAGAAGCTCATCGGCGCGCTTGCGCCGCTCGGCGCTGCTCGCCCCCTTCACCTCCATCGAGAAGGTGATGTTTTCCCAGATCTTCATCAGCGGAAACAGGGCGAGATTCTGGAAGATCAGCGCCGTTGGGCGCTTGTTGGGGCCGATCCCGGCCATGTCATTGCCGCCGATCAGCACCCGGCCCTCGCTGGGCTGGAGAAAGCCGGATATGGCGCGCAGGATGGTCGTTTTCCCGCAACCCGAAGGGCCGAGGAAGGAAAAGAAATCGCCGCCGTTGATATTCACGTTCGCATCGCGAACCGCAACGAAATCGCCAAACCGGATCCAGAGATTCTCCAGATCGACTCCGACACCACCAGCCATCGGCCTCCCCCCGCCGTCAGCCGCACCGGGGCATTTCCCTGCGCAGGCCGCATCGGCATCTGTCATTCATATGATTAGAACAGGCCGGCCACCCAGAGCGGGCAGCCGGCCATTTTCAAGCGCTCAGGCGCTCTTGAACTTGTTCACGTATTCCGTGCGCAGATCCGCATACCAAGGCGGCTCGGCCGGCCAGGGATTGAGATTGGCCAGCGCATCGCCCGGATAGGCTTCGGCGAAGTTCTTCTTGTAGGTTTCGCTGGCGAACTTGTCGGCCCCGAGGATCGGCGAGTTGTAGCCGTGCTTGTCGATCGCCTTGCCGGCCACTTCCGGGCGGTAGGCATATTCGACCAGCGCATAGGCCTCGTCGATGTTCTTCGCGCCGATCGGCATTGCCAGGCCGTCCACCCAGGCCATCGCGCCTTCGCGCGGCGCCTGGTAGGTCACCGGCTCGCCGGCGGTTTTCAGCGCCAGGGGCGGGCCATCCCATGTCTGACCGACAACGACGCCGCCATTGAGGAGACCCTGCTTCTGACTGTCGGCATCGTTCCACAGGAGCTTGAGGTTGCCTTTGCGGGCGATGCACCAATCGGTGATCTTGCCCCAGGTCTTGCGGAAGTTGTCCTCGTTCTCATAGGCCGCCCAGACGGAACCCGGCTCGAGTTCGCCGATCGTCTCCATGTAGAGGCCTGCGGTGAGCATGCCGGAATGGGGGCGGATCATCGTCTTGCCGGCGTTTTCGTCAGCCCAGATTTCCCCGTAGCTCGGCACGCCGTCCGGTGCGGAAGGCGCCCAGAGATCGGTGCGCCAGGCCATGCCTTCGGTGCCCCAGATATGCGGAATCCAGGTGGAACCCTTGCCGAAATCCCAGGCATCGGGGCCGATCTTGGCCATTGCCGGGTTGGCGCGGTCAATCGGCACGCGGCTCATGTCCCACGGCTGGAGAAGGCCCAGAGGCGCCCACTGGAGGTTGCGGTTGTTGGTCGGACCGATGACATCGAAGCCGGAACCATTGGAGGCCTTCATCTTGTTGATGATTTCCTCGTTGGAACCGACACCGACGTAATTGACCTTGATGCCGGTTTCATTGGTGAAGCCGGCGAGCATGTCCTCCGGCCAGTAATCCGACCAATCGAGAAGATCGACCTCCCCTGAAGATGCCAGTGCTTTCGACACAAGTGCCGGGGAGGCAAGTGCGGCAGCACCAACAGCCGAACCGCCCTTGAGGACCGAGCGCCGGCTTATTTTTCTGTTGTTGTCTTTCATGGTTCCCCCATCAGGATTGCGGTGTTTCATACACCATTCATGTTTTACATCATGTCACTTCGTGCATCATGCTTGCATATCAGTTCACGCGCCATGACAGCACGGATACCGAATAACCTACATACTTGAATCTTTTGCGACAAAACGCAATTCAAGATTTTAACTGGTGTTCAAGTTTATTACACCGCCGGCATTCTTCCTCCATCACGCGAATCCTTATCCAGTTCAATCGCGCTGTGGCCTTCTCCATGCGATTGCCCCTTGCCTCGACGAATGGCCGGGAATACCCTTTCGGCAAGAAGGAATGGGAATGCTTTTCTACAGCCAACTGCTGGAAATCGTTGCCTTGTCGCTCGAGGTTTCGCTCGTGGCGGTGATGCTTGCTGCGCTGATCGGCATTCCTCTTGGCGCGCTTCTCGCGATCGGCCGATTCCCGGGGCGCACCGCGCTGATTGTTCTGGTCAATGCTCTGATGGGTCTGCCGCCCGTGGTCGTCGGGCTCGGGCTTTACCTGCTGCTTTCCCGCTCCGGGCCGCTCGGCATCCTGCAGCTTCTCTATACGCCCACGGCAATGATCATCGCCCAGACGATCCTCGTTACCCCGATCATCGCCTCCTTTTCCCACCAGATCTTCGCCGATCTCCATCGTGAATATGATGAAATGCTGCGCGCCATGCGTGCCAGCCGCTGGCAGACGATCCTGACCCTGATCCGCGAGGCGCGCCACGCCCTCATCACCGCGATCCTCGCCGGGCTCGGCCGCGCGCTTTCCGAAATCGGCGCGGTGATGATCGTCGGCGGCAACATCAATCACGCCACCCGTGTGATGACCACGGCCATCGCGCTCGAAACCTCCAAGGGCAACCTCCGGCTCGCGGTATCGCTCGGCCTGATCCTTCTCGCCCTCTCCTTTGCCATCAATCTCGCGCTCCATTTCCTGCGCAGCCGGCTGGAAAGGGCCGCACATGCCTGAGAGCAATGTCCTCCCCCTGAAGCCGAAAGACTCGCAGAAAGCGGGGGCCGGCTTCCTGATCTCTGTCGATGCGCTCGGCTACAGGCGCGGCGGGCGCAGCCTTCTCGATGCGGTCAGTTTCGAACTCGGCCGTGATCCCGGCATCACCGTTCTCCTCGGGCCGAACGGCGCCGGCAAGAGCCTGCTTTTGCGCCTCATCGGCGGGCTGATAAGGCCCGACAGCGGCACGATCCGCTTTTCACCCGATTTCCGGGGGCCGATCGGGATGGTGTTCCAGAAGCCCGTGCTGCTGCGCCGGAGCGTGCGTGCCAATCTGCTGCACGCGCTCGCCATCGCCCGCATCCCGCGCCGCGAGCGCACCGGCATTCTGGCCCGCCTCCTCGTGGAAGCCGATCTCACCCATTGCGCCGAAAGCCCAGCCAGGGCGCTTTCGGGCGGCGAACAGCAACGCCTCGCCATGGCCCGCGCGCTGGTGGGGGATCCGGTGCTCCTGCTGCTTGACGAACCGACGGCAAGCCTCGACCCGGCCGCCACCGCCGCCTTCGAGGCGCTGGTGCGCAAGGTGGCGGGAGAGGGCGCGCGGATACTGCTTGTCACCCATGATCTTCATCAGGCCCGGCGCATCGCCGATGATGTTCTCTTTCTCCACAAGGGGCGGATCTGCGAGCATACCCCGGCCGCCACCTTTTTCCGCGCCCCCGCCTCCGGCGAAGCCGATGCCTATTGCAAGGGCACACTCCTGACCTGACCGAATGGAAGGATACCACCCCGCCATGCGCCTCCCTGCTCTGCCTGCCGCTCTGTTCGTTCTCCTGCTGCCTTTGGCGGCACTTGCCGGAAAAAACGAGATCATCCTCCAATCCACCACCTCCACCCAGAATTCCGGCCTCTATGAATATCTGCTGCCCCTCCTTGAAAGGGATACAGGGCTCAGGGTGAAGGTCGTGGCGGTGGGCACCGGGCAGGCGCTGAAGAATGCGCGCAACTGCGATGGCGATGTGGTGCTGGTGCATGCGCGCGACGCGGAAGAGAAATTCGTGGCCGATGAATACGGGCTGAAGCGAAATGACGTGATGTACAACGATTTCATCCTGATCGGCCCGGAAGATGACCCTGCGGGCGTGCGCGGGGCCCGCGACATCACCGAGGCCCTGCAAAGGATCGCCGCGGCGAAGGCGCCCTTTGCCTCGCGCGGGGATGACAGCGGCACGCACAGGAAGGAACTGCGGCTGTGGAAGGCCGCCGGGCTTGATCCGGGCGCGGCGCGCGAAGGCTGGTATCGCGAAACCGGCTCCGGCATGGGCGCCACGCTCAACATCGCCGCCGGCATGGGGGCCTATGCCCTCACCGACCGCGCCACCTGGATTTCCTTCGCCAACAAGGGCGGGCTGGCCATCCTCCATGAAGGCGATCCGGCCCTCTTCAATCAGTATGGGGTGATTGCCGTCAATCCCGCGCATTGCCCGGGGATGAACATCAAGGGCGCGGAAACCTTCATCACCTGGCTCTTGTCGGAAAAAGGCCAGAAGGCCATCGCAAGCTATCGCCTGAAGGGGCAGCAGCTGTTCTTTCCGAATGCGCATTCCGCCCTGCCGGGCAATGGCGGATGAAGCGTCGGTCAGCCGTTCCTGAGCACCAGGCTCCCGGTATGGGGATCAATGGCCTTGTAGGGAAGTTTCGCGGCCTTCCAGGCGCCAAACCCGCCATCCATATGCGCAATCCGCCTGAACCCCGATTTCGCGCAGAGCTCCGCCATGGCATGTGAGCGCTTGCCCGAGCCGCAGTGCAGCACGATCGGCTTGCCCTCCTGGCCGGGCAGATTGGCGGGATCGAAGATCGACATCGGAAAAAGCAGCGCCTGAGAAAGATGCTCGAAGGCATATTCCGCGGCCGTGCGCACATCGATCACCACGATCTCGTGGCTGCCGATCTTCTCATGCACTTCCTCGGGCGTGTAGATGGTGAATGCCGCTCCGGCGAGGGTCTCGGTTTTCATGGCGCATTCCTCCTTCAAGATGATGGCCTGCCGCCCTGCTCGCCAGATGCGCTCCCTCTTTCCGATATGGGGGCTGCCCGCTTCCTGAAGAAGAGGGGCGCTATTTTTTCGCGGCCGGTTTCCGGCGCGTGGCCGATCTGCCCTTCCCGGCCTTCTTCGCACCGGCAGCGCGCTTTCCCGCACCCTTCGGTTTCGCGCCCCTCCCGGGCGCCTTCAGCGGCGGCTGATCGGTAATCATGTTCGCCCCGATCAGATCGATCAGGCTTTCGATCTGCTTATCGAAGCCCGTGGCCTCGATATCGCGCCCCAGGGTCATTTCGCAGATGTTGCAGCTGGTGACGAAATGATCGGCGCCGGTTTCCTCCACCGCGCGCTTCTTCAATTCGAACGCCTTGAGGCGCAGCGGCCCGGCGCGTTCATTGGCCAGCACCCCGCCGCCGCCGCCACAGCAGAAGGCATCGAGCCCGTGCGGATCCATCTCGCGCAGTTCCATGCCAAGGGCACGCATCAGGATGCGCGGCTTCTCCTCGAGCCCGCCGCGGCGGATCTGCTGGCAGGGATCATGGAAGGTGGCGCTTTCGCCCACCGGCCTGCATTCGAGCTTTCCGTCCTCCACGGCATCCGCCAGCACCTCGACGATATGGCGGATCCTTATGTCATCCACCGGGGCGCCATACCATTTCGCCGCCTCCCAGCGCGTTGCCCCCCAGGCATGGCCGCATTCGGGCACGATCAGCATGGAAGCGCCGATCTCGCGCGCCTTGTCGATCAGGCGCACGGTGAGCGCCCCCTGAAGCTCCATGTTGCCGGAAAGATAGCCGAAGTTCGTGGCTTCGAAGGCATCCGAGCAGAATGTCCAGTCAAGCCCCAGATGGTGCAGCACCCGCGCCATGCTGGCCACGCCGAAATGGCGGTTTTCCAGCGCTTCGGGGGTGAGCGTCATCAGCACATCGGCCTTCGGCTTGTCGAGCGGCAGGGGAATGCCGTATTCCCTTTCGATCTCCTTGATCGTCTTCCTGAAATCCTCGGGGCTTCCGAAGGGGCTGTGCTGCTTCTCGGCATTGCGCACGATCCGCGCCAGACGATCGGGGAGCAGCCCGGCGGCATACATGCCCCGGCGCGCGTCCTTGACGAGCGAGGCGATATCGATCCCCATGGGGCAGGCCAACGTGCAGCGGCCGCACATGTTGCAGCTGTCGTAGATCAGCTCTTCCCATTCTTCGAGTTCCTCGATCGTCAGCTTCGGCTTGCGCCCGAGGAGGCCGTGAAGCCAGGAAAAGGGGCCGTGGGTGAGCGCATAGGCATCCTCGAAGGGCTTGATCTTGTGGATCGGGGTGTATTTCTCCTCCCCCGTCGCGAGGTAGAAATGGCAGGCTTCGGCGCAAAGCCCGCAGCGCACGCAGGCATTCATCCAGCTCTGCGCCTTGGGGCCGAATTCGGCAACGAAACCCGCCATGGCATTTTCCACCCGGACTTCATCGGGAAGATCGCGCTGCTTGTCGAAACTGCGGTGCTTTTCGGTGGTATCGCTCGTCATGGCCATGCCTCCTATGCCCTGGTGCCCCGCCGCCCGGCCATTGCGCCGGTGAAGCCGCGCGAGAAGGGCCAGGTGAATGTGTGCATCAGGCTCGAGAAGGGGAAATAGATCAGCCACAGCTCGACCAGCCCCAGATGCAGCCCGCGCAGGAATGCGCTCTGCTCGCCAAGCGCCATGCAGCCCGTCAGCATGACGATGAAGGTCAGCCCGGCGGCGACATGATCGTCCGGGCGCGAGATCAGCCGCACCACGGGATCGACGAAGCGGCGCACCCAGAGCGTGATGAGGCCGGCGAAGGCGAACTGGGCTGAGAGGATGAAGCCCCAGCGCGGGATCGGATCCCAAGGCAGGTTCACGATCTTCTCGCGTATGAATTCCACATGCGGCGCCGCGAACAGCAGGAGGACGAAAAGCCCGATATGGAAGCTGTATCCCGCGATGGTCACGAACCAGGCCTTGCCGTTGCCCAGCAGCCGCCGCCAGGGCAGGAAATGGCCGAGGATCGTGCGCAGCGCCCCCAGAAAGGGCGATCCGACCGGGCGGGCCTCGGCTTCGCGCCGCCCCGTGAACAGGATGACGATCAGGCGAAAGGCGGCAAAGACGACGAAGATACTCGCCGAAGCGATCCAGAGCGGCCCTTCGAGAAGCTCGAGCAGTGTCATGCGCCTTCCTCCGCCGTTTCCCGGGCCTGATCGCCGCTTTCAGCCTTTTCAAGCTCTTCCTCGAGCCAGCGATCATGATGCGCCCGCGCCCAGTTCTCGTCAACGTAACCATCCACCATGCCCTTGAGCGTGCCCCTGGTGCCGATCGTGCCGAGGTAGATGTGCCCGAGCGAAAACCCGATCATCACCAGCGCGGCGATGGCATGGATCAATTCGGAAAGGTGGATCGTGTTGCGGGTGGCAAGATAATCGGGGAAGAGCATGAGAAAGCCGGTTACGCTCAGCGCGCCGCCGGCGATGACGGCTGTCCAGAACCATGCCTTTTCCCCGAGGTTGTAGCGCCCCGCCGGCGCATGCCCGCCGAAGAAACCGCCCCCTTTCAGCAGCCATTTGATATCCACGAGCGAGGGGAAATTGCCGCGCAGGAAATGCACGAAAAGGCCGAGCAGGAAAAGCGCGAATATGGGGCCGAAGAGATTGTGCGCCTGCATCGCCGCCGTCAGCAGGATGCTGTGCGCCTCCTTGCCGATCAGGGGCAGGATGAAGGGGCGGCCGAACAGGATCGAAAGCCCCGTGAGCCCCATCAGGATGAACACGAAGGCGATCGACCAGTGCACGACCCGCTGGCTCAGGCGAAAGCGCAGGATCCTGCGGCCGCTGTCCTCACCATGTCCCACAGGGCCGCGAATGAGGTAAAACAGTACCAGCAGCCCCAGAATGGCGAGAAGCCCCCACGCCCCGTAATGCACGATGGGGCTCTTTTCGGGATTGCGCAGCTTCGCCCATTCCCAGCCTTCCGCATTGATGACAGCCCCCGCTTCGCGGCTCCCGGTGGGCGGGTTCGCAATCCCGCCCGCGCCGAGGCGCAGATCATGCCAGATCTCGGCATCGCTGCGCTTGCCGAGCGTGTTCGGCGGGCCCGGCTCGGCTCGTGCGGCACTGCTTTCCTGTGCCAGAAGGCTGTCATTCCCCGTCAGAGCCGGCATGGCCATGAGGAATGCCAGCAGAAACAGGCTCCACAGGAGCCGGACAGCGCTGTGCCGCTTGTTGATGGCCATTTCCTGAAACCCTCGTTCTTTCTCTGGCAGTTGAGTGCGGTGGCCCTGTGCTGGCCGGGGCCATGCAACGCCGCCCGCGGACGCATTCCCGCGGCCGGACCGGCGGCAGATGGTGCCGGCCGGGAAGGAAGCCCCGGCCGGCAATGGCACGTCAGCCATGAAGGCGTGGCCTCTCAGCCGCCTTTCTGGCCGTAAGCCGTGCCCCAGCCCCAGGCGCCGGAGCCGAAGCCACGCGCCACCACACGCTCGCGGTAGATGGCCGAAACGTCATTGCCATCCCCTGCCAGAAGCGCCTTGGTGGAGCACATCTCGGCGCAGATCGGCAGCTTGCCCTCGGCAATCCGGTTGGCCCCGTATTTCTGATACTCCTCAAGCGAGTTGTCAGGCTCCGGGCCACCGGCGCAGAAGGTGCATTTGTCCATCTTGCCGCGCGAGCCGAAGCTGCTGGCCTGCGGATACTGCGGCGCCCCGAAGGGGCAGGCATAGAAGCAGTAGCCACAGCCGATGCACAGATCCTTGTCGTGCAGCACGATGCCTTCCTCAGTCTGGTAGAAGCAGTCCACCGGACAGACCGCCATGCAGGGCGCATCCGAGCAGTGCATGCACGCGACCGAGATCGTGCGCTCGCCGGGGGCGCCATCGCCGATCGTCACCACGCGGCGGCGGTTGATGCCCCAGGGCACGTTGTTTTCGTTCTTGCAGGCCGTGACGCAGGCGTTGCACTCAATGCAGCGTTCGGCGTCGCACAAGAACTTTGCGCGGGCTTTACCTCCAAGTCCCATCTTTCATCCTCCTCATGCTGCCGTGATCTTGCAGAGAGTCGCTTTCGTCTCCTGCATCTGGGTTACCGAATCGTAGCCGTATGTCTGGGCGGTGTTCGAAGCCTCGCCGAGCACATAGGGATCCGCGCCTTCGGGATATTTGTCGCGCAGATCCTGGCCCTCGAACCAGCCGCCGAAGTGGAACGGCATGAACACCACACCAGGGCCGACCCGCTCCGTCAGCATGGCCTTCACCTTGACCTTGCCGCCTTCGGGGCTGTGCACCCAGACCATCGATCCATCCCGCACCCCGATATCATTCGCGGTGCGCGGGTTGATCTCCACGAACATTTCCTGCTGCAGCTCGGCAAGCCAGGGGTTGGAGCGGCTCTCGTCGCCGCCGCCCTCGTATTCCACGAGCCGGCCTGAAGTGAGGATGATCGGGAAATCCTTCGAGAAATCCTTCTTCTGGATCGACGCGTAAAGCGTCGGCAGACGATAGAAGTGACGATCCTCGTAGGTCGGATAATCCTTCACCAGATCGCGCCGCGGCGTATAGAGCGGCTCGCGGTGCAGCGGGACGGGATCCGGGAACGTCCAGACGACGGCGCGGGCCTTGGCATTGCCGAAGGGCGCGCATTCGTGCTTGATCGCCACCCGCTGGATACCGCCGGAAAGATCCGTCTTCCAGTTGGTCTTGTCGCCGGCGATGGCCTCGATCGTGGCGCGCTCCTCATCCGTGAGATCGCCATCCCAGCCAAGCTCCTTGAGCATGGCCATGGTGAATTCGGGATAGCCGTCCTGGATTTCGGAACCGACCGAATAGACACCCTCGGCCAGAAGATTGCCGCCGCCCCATTTCTCCGGTGCTTCCACACCGAAGCGGGCGCGGAAGGTGAGGCCGCCCTTGGAGACGGGCTTGGACATGTCGTAAAGGTTCGGCGTGCCCGGGTGCTTCATGTCGGCGGTGCCCCAGCAGGGCCACGGCAGACCGTAATATTCGCCGTCGCACGGCCCGCCCACGGCCTGAAGCGTGGTGCGATCGAAGGTGTGCTGATTGGCCATGTGCAGCCGCAGCCTTTCCGGGCTCTGGCCGGTATAGCCGATCGTCCACATCCCCTTGTTGAATTCGCGTGTGATGTCCTCGATCTTCGGCTCGTCCGTTTCCGCATCCACCGCGATGTTGCGGAAAAGCCGATCGGCGAAGCCGAACTTCTTGGCGAACTTGGACATGATCACGTGATCCGGCAGGCTTTCGAATACCGGATCGATCACCTTTTCGCGCCACTGCAACGAGCGGTTCGAGGCGGTGACGGAGCCGTAGGTTTCGAACTGGGTCGAAGCCGGCAGCAGATAGACGCCATCCTTGCGATCCTGCAGCACGGCAGTCATCGTCGGATAGGGATCGATCACCACGAGAATATCGAGCTTGCTCATCGCCTTGCGCATTTCCGGCAGGCGGGTCTGCGAGTTGGGCGCGTGGCCCCAGAAGACCATGCCCTTCACGTTCTCCGGCTGATCGATGTTGTTCTTGTCTTCGAGAACGCCATCGATCCAGCGGCTGACGGGAATGCCCTTCAGATTCTGCAGGCTCTTCTCCTTGCCGTCCTTGCCGGTGATCTTTGCAAACCGGCCGGCGAGCCATTCGGGATCCTCCTCCCAGACGCGCGCCCAGTGGCCCCAGGCCCCCTTGGAAAGGCCGTAGTAGCCGGGCAGGCTGTGGGAGAGCACGCACATGTCCGTCGCGCCCTGCACGTTGTCATGGCCGCGGAAGATGTTGGCGCCGCCGCCCGAGGTGCCGATATTGCCGAGCGCCAGCTGCAGGATGCAGTAGGCACGGGTGTTGTTGTTGCCGTTGGTGTGCTGGGTGCCGCCCATGCACCACACAAGCGTGCCGGGGCGGTTGTTGGCCAGGGTGCGCGCCACGCGCTCCATCTGGCTGCCGGGCACGCCGGTAACCCGCTCGACCTCATCCGGGTTCCACTTCTTCACCTCTTCGCGGATCTTGTCCATCCCCCAGACACGGGTGCGGATGTATTCCTTGTCTTCCCAGCCGTTCTCGAAGATGTGCCACAGCAGGCCCCAGACCACCGCAACATCGGTGCCCGGGCGGATGCGCACATATTCATCGGCATGGGCCGCGGTGCGGGTGAAGCGCGGATCAACGACGATCAGCGGCGCGTTGTTCTGCTCTTTCGCGCGCAGGATGTGCAGCAGCGAAACCGGATGCGCCTCGGCCGGGTTGGAGCCGAACAGGATCATCGAGCGGCTCTTGTGGATGTCGTTGTAGCTGTTGGTCATGGCGCCGTAGCCCCATGTGTTGGCCACGCCGGCAACCGTGGTGGAGTGGCAGATCCGCGCCTGGTGATCGGTGTTGTTCGTGCCCCAATAGGCCGCGAACTTGCGGAACAGATAGGCCTGCTCGTTGTTGTGCTTGGCGCTGCCGAGCCAATAGACGCTGTCGGGCCCGGCCGTTTCGCGGATCTCGAGGAGCTTGTCGCCCACCTCGTTGATCGCTTCGTCCCAGCTGATGCGCTTCCACTCGCCGTCAACGAGCTTCATCGGGTATTTCAGCCGCCGCTCGCCATGCGCGTGCTCGCGCACCGCCGCGCCCTTGGCGCAGTGGCCGCCGAGGTTGAAGGGGTTGTCCCAGCCCGGCTCCTGACCGACCCAGACACCATCCTTCACTTCCGCGACCACCGTGCAGCCCACCGAGCAGTGGGTGCAGACGCTCTTGATGATCTCGACCTTGTCGGCCTCGGTCTGCGCCTCGGCGCGCTTGACCGTGCCGCCGGTGGCGCCGAGCGCCGCCAGCCCGCCGATGGCGAGCCCGGATCCGCGCAGGAAGCCGCGCCGATCCACCTTCTTCGATCCGATCTGATGGAGAACGGACGGACCGCGGGAGCCATTCGCCACCCCGCCTGTCTTCTTTCTCAGCATTTGATGCCCTCCCAAAGGGAGCCAACGCTCCCGGTTCTACTTGCAGCCGTTCAGACGGGGCTCGGGGCCATACGCAACCCTCGCCCGCTCTGCCGGCAGGAAAATCCGCTCAGAAACGCGCGGCTTCGAGATACGCTTTCACATGTGCCGTCTTGCGCAGGCCAAGCGCCGTGGGCGCTTCCTCGGCCTCGGCAGCCTCGCTGCCCGCCGCAAGGGCGACGGCAACGGCGGGAGCGCCCGTCGTCGCCAGTTTGAGGAAATCGCGGCGGCTGGTGGCCGCACTATCCTTTTCCTTCATCTCCTTCCTCCCTTTCATCTTCGTCGCTTCCGTTCGTCGTTCTTTCCCGAAGCCCGGCATTCCGGCTTCAGATCATGCGCATGGTTTCCGCTTCGATCTCCATGAATTCGCGCCCCACGCGCCCCACCCCGGCATAGAGCACGGCCGCTTCGGCATTCTCCATGTCGCTGAAGCAATGCGCGGCCCAGGGGGCGATATGGGTGTTGAAGAATTCCTTCTGCCGCTCGAGCGCCACCACCTCGCCGAAGCGCCCGCGGATCATGCCCGCCATCATCTCGCACAGCGAGGCCAGGCCATCCTCTGGCTCCTTCACATCCTCCGCCCGGGTGATGCGCAGGCGGGCCATGTCGGCCCGCAGGCGCGCGAGGGGCTGCTCGTTGAGAAAACCCGTCATGTAATAGCTGCCATAGGGCAGCACCTCACCGCGCCCGAGCCCGATGAACATGGCGTTGAATTCCCGCTCGGCTGCCTTCTCGCTTGTGCCTTCGGCCAGCCGCGCCAGCATGTTGACGGCCTCGCCGAGTGGCGTTTCATCGCCTTCGAGACGGGCTACGCCGGCCAGAAGCTCGACCGAGGGCGGGCGGGCGAGAAAAGCCGCGAGCAGATCGTAGAGATCCGCGCGCATCACCTCTTCTTCCGGCAAGGCAGGTGCGGTTGCCACGACAGGTGCCACCGCTTCATCAATTTCGGGATTTGTGTTCCTCATGAGGCGAAAGCTAATCGGAGTCGTCGCTCAAGCCAAGTAAAATCTGCGACAAAATGTGCCAAACTTCCCGGGGTGCCCGCAGGCCCGCGAATCGTCAGGCTTCTTCCCCGAAACGAAATCGCATGCGCCGGGGCGCTGCCGCAAGATCCTGATCTTGATCGGGAATACCCTCAGGGCGGCTCTCCCCGTCTGATTTTTCAGGTGGAGCGGGCGGAAGGGGGGTTAGCGCAGGAGGCTCTTCTTCGGCCAGGCCATCGGCAGGTTCGCCGCCCGTCTCCATGGCATTCGCTGGCGTGGCGCTCTCAGCATCGCCCGCGCTTCCCTGCTGCTCTATTTCTTCACCCGAATTCCCTTCATCCGAAAGCGCCGCGCTGGCATAGCCCTTGCCCGCTTCCCAGGCCGTCGTCAATCCCTTGACAACATTCGCGCCATCGGTGAAATCCTCGCCGTAATCGATCAGGCCATCGAGATTGGCGAGATCGGGATTGATGGCCCAGAGGCGGCGCAGCGCCCGGCGGCGAATCGCCTCGGGTATCGCGGCCTTCATGAAGGCGGTGAAATCATCGCCCGGCCGGAGCGCTTCGGGGGCCGGCAGGCCAAGGCGGGCGAGAAGCTCTTCCTCGCTTTCCGCCTCGGGCCCGGGCCCGGCGGCAGGCGATTCCCCGCCTGACGGATCGGCCTTCGCGGGCATTTCCCGCGCCTGCGGCCTGTCGATTTCCTGCTCCGCCTCGCGCGCCCGCGCCTTTCGCGCGGCCCAGCGCCCGAGAAAGCTGCCGCCCTCCGGATCACGCATCCTTCTTCCCCGGCTTGAATGTGCCCGGCGCGCGATAGACATCCGCCGCCTGGCGCACTCTCGCATCGCCGATACCATCCTGCTTGCGATCGACCCTGAACTTGTCGCGCTGACGCTTGCGGAAGCGCTCCTCCTTCATGTGGGCATCGACAAAGCCCTGCACGATGGCGATCAGCCCCGCAGGCATGGGCACAGGGGCCACCTCCTGATCGTCGGCATCGGCGTAATCCTGAGCATCGAAGGCAGAGGCCGTAACCTCATGCACGATGGGCCGCCCGTCCTCGCCCGGCTCATCGAGGATGACGAAAACCGAGGGCGGATCCATCGCGAGCGATACCCTGTAGCCCTCGATCTCGGCACGGTGAAGGTGCAGGAGAAGCGTGGCGGCGTGATATTCCACCACATCGCCTTCCCGGCGCATTTCCTTCCATTCGGCCGGGCCCGCCCCCGGCAGCACGGCAACCGCCTCCCAGATCCATTTCTGCCAGCGCGTGAGCCCGGGGCGGCGCTGAAGCACGATGCCGAGCGGCATCTCCAACTCGCGCCCGGCAAACAGCTCGAGCACCTCGCCGCCCTTGATTTCGGTATCGGTCATGTTGTCTGATCCGGCCATGCTGCTCTCTCCCCTCGATCAGCTTAGGGCCGGGGGAGCGCGCTGTCAAAACCCTGATCCTCAAAATAAAGTTGAGTTGACAACCCCAGCACACGGCGCGTTTTATACGGGGCCTGAGACAACGGGGAACACATGCCGAAAATATCAACACTGATCGTCTGCGATTGCGCGGGCACGATGGAGCCTGATGCCGATCTTCTGGGGAAGGCCTGCGCCGCCAGCCAGGTGAAACGCTGCACAATGGCCTGCACGCGCGATCTCGATGTGGCCGCAAGGGCGCTTGCGGGCGAGGGCACGGTGCTCATTGCCTGCGGGCAGGAAGCGGAGCGTTTCGAAAGCCTCGCCGGCGAGATTGCCGAGGAAACAGGCCGCGCCGCGGATCTCGTCACAGCCGATATCCGCGATCGCGCCGGCTGGTGCGAAGAGGGCGGCGCGGGGGCAAAACAGGCCGCGCTTATGGCGGAGTCCGCGCTTGATTCGCCGCTTTCCCAGATGTTCGACATCACATCCCCCGGCACCTGCCTCGTGATCGGCAGGGGCGAAGCGGCGATCGATGCCGCTCGGAGCCTTTCGCAGGAACTGGCCGTGACATGCGTCATCGCCAGCGCAGACGAGGCCCCCCTCGAGCCGCCCGCAGGCTATGATCTCGCCCTCGGCCGGCTGCGCAAGGCCACCGGCAGCCTCGGCAATTTCACCGTCCGCCTTGATGGCTATGCGCCGCTCGATCCCGCGGGCCGCGGCGCGCCCCGCTTTCAGCCCCCGCGCGACGGCGCCGTTTCCGAATGCGACATCATCCTCGATCTGACGGGCGATCGCCCCCTCTTCCCCGCCCCCCACAAGCGCGACGGCTATCTGCGCGCCGATCCCCGCGATCCGGTTGCCGTGGCCCGCGCCACCCAGAAAGCGGCGGGGATGAAGGGCAGCTTCGAAAAACCCCTCTACATCAGCTTCGATGCCCTGATCTGCGCCCATTCGCGCGCCGGGCAGGCCGGGTGCAGCCGCTGCCTCGATGTCTGCCCCACCGGTGCGATTTCGCCCGATGGCGATGCCGTCAGCATAGATCCCGGGATCTGCGCTGGCTGCGGAGGATGCGCGGCCGCCTGCCCGTCAGGGGCGGCATCTTATGCCGATCCGCCGGTGGATTTTCTCTTCCGCAGGCTGACGACGCTGGCACGCACATACCGCGATGCGGGCGGCGGCGCCCCGCGCCTGCTGGTGCATGACGGCGAAACAGGCGCGGAAATGATCCGCCTCTCGGCCCGCTACGGGCGCGGCCTGCCGCCGGATGTGATCCCGCTCCGGGTAAACGAGGTGGAGGGCTTCGGCCACGCCGAGATGCTTGCCGCGCTTGGCTGCGGGTTTTCGCATGTGTTCCTGCTGACAACCCCGCACACCGATATGTCAGCCCTCGCCCCCCAGCACGAACTTGCGCTGGCGATTGCAGGGAGCGAGGCGGTAACGCTGATTTCGCCCACCGAGCCCGATCAGCTCGAGGAGGTCCTGCGCGCACCGCAGGAAGCGAAGGCGGTTGCAAATCCGATCCTGCCCATGGGCGGGCGGCGCGAGGTGGTGCGCAGCGCCGCCACCGCGCTTCGCGGTGTAACGGACAGCCCTCTTCCCCTCCCGGCCGACGCCCCCTATGGTGCGGTAGAGATCGATACCGGGGCCTGCACGCTCTGCCTCGCCTGCGTTTCGCTCTGCCCCGCGGCGGCTCTTGGCGACAACCCCGACAAGCCGCAGGTCAATTTCACCGAGGCCGCCTGCCTGCAATGCGGGATCTGCGCCAATACCTGCCCGGAAAACGCGATCACCCTCACGCCGCGCCTTGATCTTTCATCGGCCGCGCTTTCGCCCCGCGTGCTGCATGAGGAAGAGCCTTTCGCCTGCATCGAATGCGGCAGGGAATTCGGTGTCCGCTCCACCATCGAACGCATCGCCGAGGCGCTGGGGGGCAAACACTGGATGTTTCGCGAGGAAAGCCGGCTGCGGCTCGTGCAGATGTGCGACGATTGCCGGGTCCGGGCCCAGTATCACGCCGAGGATTCCCCCTTCCGCATGGGCGAGCGCCCCCGCACGCGCACCACGGATGACGATCTGGCGGAACGCGCCGAGCGGGAGGAGGGGTAGGCCCCGGCATCCGCCGTGCCGGAGATTTCATGCCTCCGGCGGGGATATTTGCGGACCAGTGATGAGAAGCGCGGGCGCACCTTCCGGCCATCTTGAGAGCGGCGCAGCCCTTATCGGAATTCTATCGGCTTTCCGAGATCCTTCGGCTTGATCGTGGCCACATAGGCCATGAGATCATCGAGATCCTTCTGCGTCAGCAGAACCGGCGCAACATGCAGGGGGCGCTCGGGATCCTTTTCTTCGCTCATGTCTTCCACCGTCACCACCGCCCGGTGCGGGTTGGCGGCCCAGAAGGCGGCGAAGGTATCCTGCCAGTCGGGAAAGCTGCGCATGGCGGCAAAGGAGGGGGTGGAGCCGATCCCGGCATATGGGCTTTCTCTGTCAACCACATGGCAGCGCATGCAGTGGCGGCGGGCGATCTCGTGGCCGCGCAGGGGATCGCCCTTGAATTCCGGTGCCTTCTCGACCGCCGCCACCGCTTTTGCCGGCGCGAACAGCGGTTTGCTTCCCGGAGGGAAGGCGGCGATGGCGGCGCGCCCGGGCTTGCTTTGCAGCCAGGCGAGGAAGGCCTCGGCCTTGTCGCGGACAGGCGCGCCTTCGGGCGGAAGGCGCAGATACCAGGTGCGGCCCGTTGCGCGTTCGGTAAAGACCGGCACGCCCGGCGGCTCCGGGGCGAGCGCCATATCCGCCGTCTCCCCCGGCTTTGCGAGAGCAAGGCGGATCCGGCTCTTGAAACGGAAACGGGGGAAGAGGTGCTTCGGGAGGCCCGTTTCGGCAAGTTCGGGCGGCGCGGCGAGGGTGAGATCGGGCGATTCGGCACCGGCGGGGCGGGTGAACGGCAGGAACAAGGCGATCATGGCGAATACAGCCATGGAGATGAGCGGTGATCGCTTGACATGCATGTGGCCTTCCTCCCATCTGTCAGGGTAGCGCGTGAGAGGCGATTGTCCAGCATCCTGCCGCACGCGGCTACACAAAAGCAGGGTCATCACAGGGGGAAGAGATGGACGACGAAACCTTCAATCTTTCGATGCGCAAGTTTCTCAAGAAGGTCGGTGTGACATCGCAGCAGAAGATCGAGGAGGCGGTGCGCGCGGCGCATGCCGAAGGGCGGCTTGCGGAGGGGGCCTTACCGGTGAAGGTCACGCTCGAGATCGCCCCACTGGGCCTTTCCCATGTGGTGGAAGGCGAGATCCGCACCGAGGGGGAGGCATGAGCCTCGAAGCCGATGTGCGCGCGGCGCTTTCGGAGGTGGTCGATCCCGGCCGGGGGCAGGATCTGATCAGCGCCGGGATGGTGAAGGGGCTGCAGATAAGCGGCGATACTGTGCGCTTCGTGATCGAGGTGGACGCGGCGCGTGCCGGCGCGATGGAGCCCCTGCGCAAGGCGGCGGAGGAAGCGGTGCTGGCTGTGCCCGGGGTGGCGCATGCGGCCGCGATCCTGACGGCGCATGCAGCCGAGGGCGAAGCCCGCGCCAACGCCGCGAAAGGGCCGAAGGGGCCGGCGCCCGATCTCGGCCTCGGCATGAAGAAGCCGGCCGCCCCGGCCAAGGCGCTGCCCGAGGGCGTGCGCCATGTGATCGCGGTGGCCTCCGGCAAGGGGGGCGTGGGCAAGAGCACGGTCACGGCCAATCTCGCCGTGGCCCTGGCGGCGCGCGGCAAGCGGGTGGGCGTGCTTGACGCCGACGTTTACGGCCCGAGCCAGCCGCGGATGCTGGGCGTTTCGGGCCGCCCCTCGAGCCCCGACGGCACCACCATCCTGCCGCTTCGCAATCATGGGGTCACGCTGATGTCGCTCGGGCTGATGACGGGCGAGAACGAGGCGGTGATCTGGCGCGGCCCGATGCTGATGGGCGCGCTCCAGCAGATGCTCGGGCAGGTGCAGTGGGGGCAGCTTGACGTGCTCCTGGTGGATCTGCCGCCGGGCACGGGGGATGTGCAGATGACGCTGGCGCAGAAGGTGCCGCTCACCGGCGCGATCATCGTTTCCACCCCGCAGGACATCGCCCTCATCGATGCGCGCAAGGGGATTGACATGTTCAACAGGATGGAGGTGCCGATCCTGGGGCTGATCGAGAACATGGCCGCCTTCGTCTGCGATGGATGCGGCAAGGTGCACCATCCCTTCGGCCATGGCGGCGCGCGCACTGAGGCCGAAAGGCTCGGCGTGCCTTTTCTCGGGGAAATCCCGCTCGATCTCGCGGTGCGCGTGGCGAGCGACAGCGGCGCGCCGGTGGTGCTGCAGAACCCGGAAGGCCCCGAGGCGCAGGCCTTCTGGAAGATCGCGGACGGGCTGATCGGCGAAGGGGTGATCGGATGAGGGAGCTTGACGAGGATACGGCCCCGCCGAGCTTCCCGCCGCTTCTGCGCGGCGAGAGCGTGCCGGCGGCGACGGACCCGCTCGCCAAGGCCATGGCCGCGGGCATGAAGGACGCGGATCCCGGGCTCGTGCTGTGGTCGCGCGATGAAACCAATGCGCGGGTGGCGGTGCTGTTTGCGCCCGAGCTCCCGCTGCGAAAG